>JACMOA010000166.1 GCA_014378225.1 Deinococcales bacterium
GCGGCCATGCACGCGGCATTCATCCGGCGCGGCGCTCGTTTCAGGCGCTCAGGATTTTTGTCAACGACGAACTCGGCGCACTCAAGGACGGTCTCAAAGCCGCCAGGGAAGTGCTCAAACCAGGGGGCCGTCTGGCTGTCATCAGCTTTCACAGCCTGGAAGACCGCATCGTCAAGCAGTTCATGCGCGGTGAAAACGGCATTTTACCGCTCAACAAACGTCCGCTGGAGGCTTCAGCACAGGAGCAGCTCGAGAATCCCCGCTCGAGGAGTGCCAAGCTGCGCGTGGGGGTAAAAGAGTGAATCCCAGTCGTGGAAGCGAATCCTATTCGGCAAGTTCGCCTGCTCGAGCCATACCTACCCAAGTCAAAGGACCTACTTTTTTGCGCGGAGATTGGGCCACCTGGCGCGGGCGGGCCATTGCTTATACCTTGAGCTTTGCCCTGCTGGCGCTGCTGCTGGTGGGACTCCGCTACTTCACCCGCGACCTGAACCCCACCCTGCAAAACCTGACCCAGCAAAAAGAAGTTTTGCTCGAGCGGGCTAAAACCCTCACCGTGGAAGCCCAAACGCTGACCTCACCGATGCGGGTACGTGAATTTGCACTCTCGAGCGGCATGGTTCCGTTCAGTAAAGCGCCCAAAGAGGCCCAGAGCTTTGTCGCTCTCCCTCGAGCGCTCCAGAATCCTAACACCCCTAAAAATACTCCCCAAAAAAATACTCTGCCAAAAAATACTCTGGAGGTGGAAATCCGATGGAGATAAAACTGAGAAACCGCTCCAAAGCCATGCTGCTGCTGTCCCTGCTGGCTTTTGCGGGCATGGTTTACGCTTACGCCCAGATTGATATGGGCCTGCCCGAACCCAGAGAAGTGGTCTCGAGTGTGACCCGTGGACGCATCCTGACTGAAAACGGATTAGTGCTGGCTCAAACGGTGAATAAGCGGCGTGAGTACCCTCAAAAAACCCTGGCCGGACCCCTGGTGGGGTTTATGGGCAAAGAAAAGGGCATGGCGGGCCTCGAGCTGAGCTTCGAGTCCCGGCTGGCGGCGGGAAAAGATGTCACCGTGACCCTGGACCCCACCTTTCAAGCGGTGGCCGAATCTACTCTGGCCCAATACACTGAGGAGCACGGCGGACAATCCGGCTCTCTGGTGGCGCTCGAGGTGGGAACAGGCCGGGTTCTGGCGGTGGCCAACTATCCCGCCTTTGACCCCAACCCAGATTACTGGCAAGTGGTCACGCATCAGGTGGGAACCCGGAAACTGGTCTCGGTGGTGCGAGACACCCCCGCCGGACCCCAGGTTCAGCCCAATCCCAACCCCGCCAAAGGTCCCGTGGATGAGTCTCAGACCTGGACCGAAGAGCGCCCAGTACGAGAAAACCTGGACCCCATTGCCAGTATCAACCACGCTTTTATGGACTCCTACGAACCGGGCAGTGTAGCCAAAGCGCTTTCCGTGGCAGCACTCTTAAACGATGGTGCCGTGGACCTCGAGCAGTGGTTTTCCACCCCCATGACCCGGCAGGTGGGGCGTTACACCATTCACGACGTGGTTTCCCGGCCCACGGGCATGAACTCACTCAACGTGCAGGGGATTTTGCGCTACTCGAGTAATGTAGGCATGAGCCATCTGGTGCAGAATTACCCTCCAGAGAGACTCCATGCGTATTTTGCCGCTTACGGCCTGGGTCAGACCCTCGAGCTGGGCGGAGTCCACGCCGAAAATGGCATCCTGAACGATTGGCAGCGCTGGGGCGATATCGGGCGGGTCAACAACTCCTTTGGGCAGGGATTTTCTACCACCACCCTGCAAATGGCTGCTGCGTACAACGTGCTGGCCGAAGATGGGTTATACCTGCGCCCTCAACTAGTGCTCGAGGGCAAAGTGCTCAAACCCCACATCACCCACCAGGTTTTGAAACCCGAGACCGCCCGCACCGTGCGCCAACTGCTTCAATACATCGTGGAGGGAGGTATTCCCGGTCAGGCGGGTGTACCTGGTTACGAAGTGGGCGGCAAAACCGGAACCGCACAGATTGTAGTGGGCAGCCACTACTCAAGCACCCTGTTCAACAGCGTGTTTTCGGGTATTTTTCCGCTGAGTAGCCCTCGAGTGAGCATGGTGGTAATGGTTCACGGCGCAAAAAAGCAGTATCACGGCTCTCAATTGGCGGCACCAATCTTTCGCGATGTGGCCGCTGAAATGGTGTCACAGTGGGGATTGGCCCCGGAAACAATGGCGAAAGAATAGCGATGAGCAATAAGCAAAAGGCTTGAGCGGAAATATGTGCTCGAGCCTTTTGAAGTTAAACTGCTTTCTTTCTGCCAGAGAAGCAGAAAGTAAAACCTGGTCAACGGAAAACCAAAAGCTGGAAACCCCAACCTAAAACCCACATATCTCAGACACTCGAGGGTTAGGTTATAAATATTTAGCAACCCTCGGAGGTTTTATATGTCTAAATTTGGACTGGTTTTAACCCTATTATTGACTGCTGGCGCCGCCCTGGCCCAGAAGCTCGAAATCACTGCGAACGTCACTCGAACTGTGCTCGAGAACGGACTCACCGTACTCACCAAAGAGGTCAAGAGTGCGCCGGTGGTAAGCGTGCAGGTGTTTTATAAGATTGGCTCGAGAAACGAAGCCCCCGGCGTAAACGGCATTGCCCACCAGCTCGAGCACATGCTGTTCAAGGGAACCAAAAAGCGCCCGGTGCAGTTTGGGCGGCTGTTTGGGGCGCTGGGTTCGCAGTCTAACGCCTTTACCTACTACGACCAGACCGCTTACTATGGCACCGTAGAAAAGGAAAAAGCGGGTGCGCTGCTGGCACTCGAGGCAGACCGCATGGCGAACGCCCAGATTGACCCAGACAAGTTAGCCAGCGAGCGCAAGGTGGTGCTTTCAGAAATCGAGGGCAACGAGAATGACCCTGCCTTCAGGCTCGAGAAGGCCGTTCAGAGTGCGGCTTTTCCTCAGTCTCCTTATGGTTTGACGGTAGGCGGCACTCGAGCAGACATCGAGGGCTTTAGCGCGGATAAGGTGGGCGCGTACTACAAAAAATACTACTCACCAGAGTATGCCACCCTGATTGTGGTGGGAGATTTTGACACTAAAACTATGCTCAGGCAGATTAAAACCCTGTACCGCAAGCTGGGAGTAGCCGGAACCAAACCGATTGTCACTTCTGAACCCCTGAACGGTGTGACCGACGAGTCCACCCTCAAGTACATGCCCTCCAAGACGCCCATCGTGCTCAAAGAGCCAGGGTCCACCCCACTCATCAACGCGGTTTATCCCCTGCCCAACATTAA
>JACMOA010000167.1 GCA_014378225.1 Deinococcales bacterium
CGGTCTGGGAACATATAAAAGTAATTCTGATATTTTTTCTCACCTGTTACCCCAGTTTCGGTTGCCCCGCTTTCGGCTCGAGCTTTCTGCGCCCACTCGTGCTCCTCTGCCACATGATTGAGCACCAAATCGAGGCACAGGCTGATTCCCTCGCCACGCAACGCGGTGGAAAGGCTCTCGAGGTCCTTCATCGTCCCCAAATCCTGGCGCACCTGGCGGAAGTTCTGGACCGCGTAGCCCCCATCGTTTTGACCGGGCCTCGGCTCGAGCAGCGGCATCAGGTGCAGGTACTTCACACCCAGTTCCTTCAGGTAAGGAATCTTTTCTCCAACCCCCTCGAGCGTACCGGCAAAGCGGTCTGCGTAGGCCACATACCCCACCATCTCCGGCGACTGAAACCAGTCTGGGCGCAGGTTGCGCTCCAAATCCAGCCGCCTTAAATCAGCGGAGCGCTCCTTAAAGGCGCGGCATAAAATATCTGACGCTCGAGCCAGGGTGTCCTCGAACCCATGCGGATACACCTTTTTCAGTGCCTCTTGCAAATCTGGGAAATAGCGCTTGAAGCGGGCCTCAAACAGCTCGAGGGTTCCGCCACGAAAGGACTTACGGGCTTTGACCAGCAGTTTATTTTGCAGCTCGAGTGGGTCTAACATGGGCCACATTGTAGAGCGGAAAACTACAGGTGGGTAAACAGGGGAAATACAAGAAACTCGAGCGTAGACTCGAGCTTCTCAAAATGTTCTTTTGGGTTTACGCCCTCAAACGAAAGCGGTCTTGAAGCCTTCTAATCTGAATCTCGAACTCGCGCCGCCAGTCGTCGCGCTTGAATTGAGCTTTAATCTCGGTAAGAAGCTCGCTCAGACTGCTCTCGGGAATGGCGTTTTGCTCGAGGCCCAGGTCGTAAACCGCGTCGTCCACCACGATTTCACCCATTGGACCCATGATGTCTATCACCAGTTGAACCATTTCGCGCACAAATTCAGTAGAGATAATCGGGCTGGCTGCGATGTCAGCCAGATTCTGATTCATCAACTCGCCTGCTAGCACAACAATCTCCGAAACTTCCAGAGCCATGCGGTCTGCTATCTCTATGAGCGAGGTCTTGCTGTCCAACTGCCGCAACAATAAAACAGCCCGCAAACTGAGGGCGACGTTGCTTTCAGCAGGCGGTGAGCTGGCTACTAGAACCGCATTCTCACCCAGCAAATCTGAGGAGGTCTGCTCGGCACTGAGCGCGGCCATATCCGCATTGTAGGCTGCCTCGAGCAACAAGCTGTCCAGCGGCAAATTGATGGTGCGCTCGGGAGGAGCCACCCCCGCCCGGAATTGAAAGCTGCCGCTATTCCAGGCCATGAGCAATGCCAGAGCCTGCACACCTTTGGTGGCTCCGGTATACGCATGAACCACTTTGCCCTGCTCAAAAAAAACTTCACTTTGTTGGGTAGGAGAGCGGCGCACCTGAAGGCAGCCACTGGCGAGGTTGAGGGATAGATATTGCAGCAAATTGCCCAATACGTCTTCGCTAAGTTGACCAGAAAGTTCTATCGCCATCGTCTGGGGGTAGTGTACACCATGAGAAGCTTTTAGAGCAGAGCTTAGACTTGACTCGAGTGCAGAAGAAAAGTGGCATTTCCGTCAATTCCTGCTTGCGGATGCACCCCTCCACCCACTCGAGCGCCCCGAGAGGTCAATTTTTGTTTTTCGTTAGCTCGAGGGTGACGGTTTTTACACCTGAGCCGTTCTGCCCCGGATAAGGCGTCACCTCGAGAATTTTCACAGTGTAACCTTCGGCGATGACGCCCTTGGGTTCGTTGACAGCGTTAGCATCAAATAAGGTGTAAAGCGGCTGACGCACGTAAACCACGCCTAACTTAGCGATTTCTACGTCTATTCCCACTTCTCCCGCCCAAACGCATCTCACATCAAGGGGGCAACGCGAATCTGTCACCTTGAGCAGGGTGAGACGTAAACTTTGGCCCTCAAGCGTAACCGGAGTGTTGAGGTTCAGAGCAACCTTGACTGGAAGAGTTTCGGTAGAACTAATGGGTGTACTCGAGGGTGGAGGCGTGGTGGGAACACAAGCGGACAGAGCGCAGGCGAGCATCAAACCGGACACCAGTGGAGCGAACGGGGTTTTCATCTTGGACCTCCTGAGTGGACTAGAGGGTGAGATTGTATCTTCTCACCCTCAAGATGATTTTGAGTGAGTGTTGCCCGAGGGTAGCCCTAAGCCATTCGCTCGAGTGTGCTAGAGCGTACTCACCTTGTAGACTGAACTTTATGACGCAGGCAATGGATAAGGGAAAAGGGTTTGGCGTAACGCCTCAAAGTGTGGATTTTAACGACTGGTACAACGAAGTGGTCATCAAGGCAGACCTTGCAGATTACAGCCCCGTGGCGGGCTGCATGGTGGTCAAACCTTATGGCAACGCCATCTGGGAACGCATCCAGCGCGACCTGGACGACCAGTTCAAGGCTACAGGCCACGAAAGTCTGCTGTTTCCCACGCTGATTCCCATGAACTTCATCACCAAAGAAGCCGACCATGTGGAGGGCTTTGCGCCGGAACTTTTTACCGTAAATAAAATTGGC
>JACMOA010000168.1 GCA_014378225.1 Deinococcales bacterium
ACGGCTGCTGCTCCATTGAGTACACCACTGGCTTTCTTCAAGTCGCGGCTAATCAGGTCGCCGCCAAAGCTCTGCATAATGGGGGCAAAGCCGTAGGTGAACCACTCGCCCTGACCGTAGTTGAATTTCATGTCCAGTGGGTAGCGTAGCCCGCTTTTTTTCAGGCTAGCGAGGGCAGACTCGAGCTGAGAAGCCGTCCAGGCCCCCGCCAGCGTGGTGGGAACCTTGACTCCTGCCTTCTCGAGCAGCGCCCGGTTGCCCCAGATGGCGAGGCCCGAATCGAACTGGCCCAGGCTGTAAAGCTTCTTGTTGTAAGTACCCTGATTGAGAATGCTGGGCAAGAAATCCTTGCGGGTAGCCGCGTCCACATACTTGTCCAGGGGAATGATTTTGCCACTCCAGGCGTAGTTGTACAAGTTTGGACCATCGAAATCCAGGACACAGGGAAGCTTGTTTGCCAGTGCAGCAGCGTTCACCTGGTCGTTGTAACTACCCTCGGGAAGCTGCACCGCCTCGATTTGGACGTCTTTATTGGCGGCGTTGAAGCGCTTAACACTGGCGATTAATGCATCGCGCTCGCCTCCCTGACCCGAGTGAAACCACATGGTCACTTTGGTAGGCGAGTTCTGCGCGGTGGCTCCGGCAATCGTGCAAAGGGCAGCGGTAATGAGGAACAACTTGTTTGCTTTCATAGGTTCTCCCAAGGGACAGGACAGTCCAAAATCCGATCCAAAATCCGATTTTCGTAAGCGCTTACGAAAATAATAAGGGACTCGAGTGAACTTGTCAAGGGCGGAGTTTGTAGCGGAGCAAGGCGGTGTGGGTTCCACCGTTGACTAGCTCAAGCCAGTCTCCTTCCATACGTCCTCCTTCCACACGTCCTCGAGCGACCAAATTTTCACCCTCGCACTTGGGCGCTCCCCTCGAGCCAGTAGAGCTACCCCCCGGCTATCGGCGCGGCTGGGGTAAATTCTCGAGCTGAGGGTGAGTCCGGCCGCGAAGACCTCGAGCGTGGAGGCATCCAGAAAGATGCGTAGGGTCAGCGTTTCTTCGGCCTCGAGGGGCAGCTCGAGCTGGGAAAGCAGCATGGATGAACCGTGCAGACTCGAGCGACTGCGGTCTAGACGGAGTACTCGAGTGGAAGCGTCAAAATGCATCCAAGTCTCCTCACGCTCACCGGGGAGTCCATCGGGACTGCGGCGCAGAGCCACGCTGAAAGACTTTAACCCCTCGAGCTTAAGGGTCAGCTCGAGTTCCAGCGCGTCTCCCTGCACGGGTAAAACCTGCTGTATTCCGTCCTCGAGCGCTATCTCCCCGTTAAAGAGTTCTGCGTCGCGCAAGCCCTCGAGTTCTGGAGCGGGCGTTTGATGTAAACGTCCACCGCACAAACTGAGCACTCGAGGTAACGACATCACCCCATTCCAGGCACTCTCGAGCCGGGGAAGGCCCACTCCTGCCGCGCCATCCTCGGCCAGCCAGCCAAAGCACAGCGTTCGCCCAGTGGAGTCTTGAAACGTTTGAGGCGCATAAAAACAGCCATTGACATCCAACTGGCCCTCGAGCGCAGGGTGCAGGCTCGAGCCGTCATACTGGCCCACAAAGTAGTGGACGTCGCGCTGTGGAATGCGGCTGAGCAACAGAACATAGCATAGATTCCCCCCGTCTTTGAGCGGGAAAAAGCAGGGACACTCCCAGAATCCCAACCGCTTTTCCAGCCCTGGTGCAGCGTTCGGCTCGGGCATTAAATCTGGCTCGAGCGCGGCCCTTAACAGCTCTCCCCGGTAGTCCCATTCGAGTAAATTGTTTGAAGTGTAGTGCAAAACCAGCCCTGGTCCATGCTCGAGGCCGGCACCCACCGCCAGATGCCAGCCGTCCCCTTCCCGCCACACGAAGGGGTCACGAAACCCGGTCAGCGCAAGCCGCGCAGATTCAGCCTCGAGCACCGGATTCGCGGGATGCTTGACCCACTCGAGCATTTCTTCATTTGAGGTAGCCAGAGCCAGCACCTGATGCTCCGCTCCACCCTTCAAAAAGCGGTGTGCGGTATACATCAGCGTAGGTGTCTGACCATTGAGAACTGCACAACCACTGAACACCCCATCACCGTCAATACCGCCCACTTCGGGGGCCAGGGCCAACGGATGATGGGTCCAGTGAAACAGGTTTGCGCTCGAGGCGTGACCCCAATGGATAGTGTCCCAGACGTTACCGTGAGGATTGTACTGATAAAAAAGGTGGTAGCGTTCCCCCATGAAAATCAGGCCGTTGGGGTCGTTCATCCAGCCGTAGGGGGGCAAAAAGTGATAGTGGGGTCGGTGAGGGTCCGTTTGTTGCTCGGTCTGTGAGTCCATTTTTGGGTTGGTCATAAGAAAGGTTCGCTGTACAACGGTCTTGTTTTGAGAAAAGCAGGCAGTACCCGCTCGAGCAGGTGTGAAGCTCTGGCTGGGTTAACCTTCAGGCTCTAGTATTCGAGAGTTCATTCTGCCACAATACCGTTAACGCTTACAAGGCTTTACAATTTGACTTTACAATCTGTGTAGCCGCCTCCGGGCAACTCTCTGCTATGACCAAACTGACCATTCACGAAATTGCAAATATGGCCGGAGTATCCATCGGCACCGTCTCGAGGGTACTCAACAACCGCGCTGGGGTCCACGAAAGTACCCGCACGTCTGTGCTCGAGATTGTACGGCGAGTGGGTTACGTGCCAGACGCCGGCGCACGCAAGCTGGCGCGGGGTGAACGCAGCCTGATTGGGATTGCACCCTTCAGCACCCATGCAGCCAGCAGTCCTTACTTCAGCATTCTCCTCGATAGTATTCAGGAGGTGCTGGTCGCGCAAGGTTACGCGGGTCGCGTGCTCGAGCCGGAACACACAGACCTGGATAAGGTGAACGGCTTTATCGTTCCAGGAATCTTTATGGACGATTCCAGGTTGACCCTGTTGCGTGAGCGCGGTGTGGTGACCTCGGTGATTGGGCGGGCGGAGGGGGAAGTTTGGGTCTCGGTGGACAACACCGGAGGAATGACCCGAGTGATGCAGCATCT
>JACMOA010000169.1 GCA_014378225.1 Deinococcales bacterium
ATTGAAACGCTCGAGGAGAGGTTAGACCACATGGACCGCTTGCGAGTCCAGCAAGACCGTTCGCTCGAGCAGTTTGGAGCCGGGTTTCACAGCTTTATTCCGCTGGCCTTCCAGCCGGACGCCAACGCACTGGCCTTCAACCTGGGCAAAACCGAGTTCACCACCGGCCTGGACGACCTACGCAATCTGGCGGTCTCGAGGCTGTATCTGGATAATTTTCCGCACATCAAGGGTTACTGGGTGATGATTGGGGCCGAGCTGGTGCAGGTTTCTCTGGATTGGGGCGTGAGTGACATTGACGGAACCATTTTAGAAGAACACATTGCCCACGCTGCCGGAGCCACTTCACCGCTGGGACTGAGCAAACAAAAAATGGTGGACATGATTGCTCGAGCGGGCCGGGTTCCCGTTCTGCGCGACGCTTTCTACAATGAACTCGAGGTATTTGAGACTTTGCAGGCGGCAGACTAAACTGTTGTCATGACTGCACCGCACAAGTACAACACACCAGAAGCCCTCGAGCGCCACCGTAACACGCTCGAGACGGCGGATAGAATTGTGGAATATTTGGAATTGCGTAAACTCAAGGGCGAAGAACTGGATTTTGAAATCACCGAGATTTCTGACGGTTCGGTCTCCATAAATATATATGTTCCCTCTACTATATTTTTGGATGTGAACAAACGTAGCAATATCCGTGAAGCGGTTAAAGATATTGCACCCGAATCTGTTTACGTGCAAGCTATCGTCAGAGTTGGAGAGGTAAAAAGAACGAGAATTTTTCCAAATGGGGTCAATGTCTCGAGTATTCGCATCGCCCGTCCTACCCATCAGCTCAAGACCATCGTCGAGTTCTATCAGGACGCTCTAGGACTGCCTTTTTTGGGAAGTTTTGAGAATCATGCGGGTTACGATGGAGTTATGTTGGGTCTGCCAGACAGTGGTGTTCATCTCGAGTTTACCCAGCACAGTGAAGGGCAGGCTTGCCCAGCACCTAGTAAAGACAATCTAATGGTGTTGTACGTGTCCTCTCAAGCCGACCTCACAAGCTTCCAGATATCGCTCGAGGCTCATGGACATCTTCCTGTTGAACCAGAAAACCCGTATTGGTTGGGTAAAAGCTTGACTTTTGAAGACCCCGATGGTTGGCGCGTGGTTATTTTCAATACTTCTAACTCATGACCCTATACCGACTCGGACTGATTGATTACACCAATGTCGCGCCCCTAACCCACACGCTCGAGCCGGGAAAAAGCTGGACCCTCGAGAGTGGCTATCCCACCGACATGAACCGCGCCCTATTGGGGGGACATGTGGACATGGCCAACATCAGCGCGGTGGAATTTATCCGAAACGCCGATGTTCTGGCGGCCCTACCAGACTTTTCGGTGAGCGTGCTGGGTCCGGTGTACAGTGTGAACCTGTTTCACAGGGTTCCCTGGACTCAGCTCGAGGGTCAAAAAATTGCCCTGACGGTTCAGAGCGCTACCAGCGTGGCCTTACTCGAGACGTTGCTCAAGTTGGATGGTCTGAACTGCACCCTCGAGACCACAGAAGGAACCGCTCTGGAATTGCTCGAGCGCGGTTACGCTGGGGTTCTGCGAATTGGTGACAACGCGCTTCAGGAGTGGTACGCGCTGGCGGGTCCGCTCGAGGATGGTAAGCCCACCTCGAGCATGTTGACCCTGCCGCACGAAAAGGACGGGGTGTTTATCACGGACTTAGCCATGAGCTGGTACGAGCACACCGGGAAACCTTTCGCTTTTGCGGTGTGGGCTTACCGCAAATCTGCTCCGCCCCCGCTCGAGGTGGTGGCGCACCTGCGCGAAGCCCGCCGTTACGGAATTGGACACTTGGCCGATATTGCCGCCATTCACGCACACAAGTTGAACTTGCCCCCTCGAGTGGTGCAGCACTACCTCTGGAATTTCCGTTACCACCTCGAGAAAGCAGACCGGGACGGCCTCGAGCGCTTTGCAGAACTGGTGGTTCCGGGTCACGCGGCCCTCGAGTTCGGAGCGTTTTAACTCGAAACCCGATATCATGAAACCATGACTCAAGTTTTCAAACCTAAAACGGAGGTCAAGACCATTGGGAGTGGTGGACAGATTTACCTCAGTAAAAAGTTGGCAGGTCAGCATGTGGTTGTCACTCAGGAGCGAGAGGGTGTCTGGACCATCAAAACTGCGGATGTGGTCCCTCACGATGAAAAGTGGCTCGATACCCCTCTGAATTCTGCGATTCTAGACGAGGCTCTGGCTTGGTGTGAACACAATCCTGCTCGAGCAAGTACACCCGCCGAAATCGAGGCGCTGTTTGAAAAAGCCCTTCAAGGCAAGTGATGTTCCTAGAATTAGACTTGAACCATCCCACCTTTCAAAAACAATTGGTTGCGCTCGAGAAAACTGAAGTGCTCGAGGTGATACGGACCCTGAAAAAGTTGATGCAGCTCGAGTGGAAACAACTCTATGCGGACCAGGGTTTGAAGTGGGAATACATTTCTGCCAGAGATTTCTACACCTTGCGAGCATCTCAAAAGATTCGCATCGCCGCACGCCGAGAAGGCAACATTTTGTGTCTGCTGAGCATTCACCCCGACCAAGACTCTGCCTACGAATGAATAATCGAGACCTGGTAGAACTTCGCCGTCTCACCTTTGAGCGGGTAAATCAAATTCCAGAGGGCCGGGTGATGACCTATGGTCAGATTGCCTCTCTAGTGGGCTTTCCCGGCTACGCCCGGCATGTGGGTCACATCCTGTTTAGACTCTCCGAAGACTCGAGCGTACCGTGGCAGCGGGTGGTGGCCTCGAGCGGTAAAATTTCTACCTTCAAGGTCGGTCTGGGCGAACTGCAACAGGCGCTGCTTGAGCGGGAAGGAATCGAGTTTAAAAGCGGGCGGATGCGCTTGAGTGTTTACCTTTGGGAGCCTGAAACCCTCGGGTTAAAAAAGGATTCGTAAATAAATCCTTTTCAAAATGAGAATGTCAAGGAGTGTTCCAGCGGCCTGAGAAAGAGTAAACTGGCGCAATTCAGGTATGGACACCTCTTACGGAATCGTCGCCTTGCCCCCGCAGCCGCTGCGCCGCTGGATAGAAAACTTTCAAAAACGTCATTCGGTGGCGGCTTATGGTGAAGCGCACCTCAACCTACGCTCGCCTTTCTCCTGGAGTGGCACCGAGCAGGAACTGATGGCTGCCCTCGAGCGTCATCTGGGACACCTTCCTCCGCTCGAGGTCCATCTGGGCAAGTGGGACCGCTTCTCGAGCACCGTGTTTATTGATGTGGAAACTACCCCACAGCTCATAGAGTTTCACCGCGCTTCACTAGAGATTTCCGGTGCAGAACCCTCGGGCTTTGACGGCGAGGCTTACAGCCCACACCTCACGGTGGCGCTGGGTATCTGCCCCTGGGCCTACCGCCGGGTGTGGCGTGAAATCCACTCCGAGAGCATTCCGGTGGCCCGTTGGACCTCGAGCGAACTTTATCTGGCTAGGGACGTCGGGGGCGAACTCGAGCGGGTGGGCAAGCTCGAGCTGGGTAAGATGCTGGTGGCACACTGAGAAAGTTGGTGGATACGTCTAAACGCCCATGCTTCAGGGGTGGGTTGAACACTTTTTTGAGACAAGGGCGTTCCCTGAGTTTGGGCCGTGCTCGGGGGAATTTCAAACACAATTTGGAAGGGGAGATATCGTAGTTTGCTCGCAACCTCGAGAGGATATACTCGTTTTAACTCAGCTCCGGGTCTAATTTGATTTGCTCTAGTCAGGATTGTGCAAGAGGGTGTACTCTCTACAGGTAAACCACCCTAGAAATGGCTCGAGGGCTAGGCGCTAGGCTCGAGCCGTGCCAAAATTGGAGAATACATGCCAGAATTATATGCACCAGAGATGTTCCAAATTCTCGCCCCAGACGGGACTGTAAACAAGCCAGAACTCGTGCCAGACATGGAAACTGTCGAGAAGCTGTACCGCCAGATGGTGCGGGTACGCTTTTTTGACGACCGCCTGGCTTCGCTGGCCAAGCAGAACAAGATGGGAACCTACGCACTGTTTGGGGGGCAGGAAGCCTCGCAGGTGGGCAGCGCTATGGCGCTCAAACCTGGAGACTACATTGCCCCGATGTACCGCTCTACAGGTGCGTGCATAGCCTTCGGCTGGGAACCCCGCCTCGCCATTATGTACTGGCGCGGCCACCCCGAAGGATGGCGCATCCCGGACCACCTCAACATGCTGCCCATCATCATTGACATCGGTGCACAGTTTCCGCACGCGGCAGGGGTGGCAATGGGCCTCAAGATGCAGGGTAAACCCAATGTAGCCATGAGCTGGATAGGGGAGGGCGGTACCTCGCAAGGCGATTTTCACGCCGGGGTCAATTGGGCTGCGGCCACCGATTCTCCTGCGGTGTTCATCATCGAAAACAACGGTTGGGCTATCTCTGTGCCGAGGGCAGTGCAGAGCAAGGTGGATTACCTGATGCGCCGCGCTGATGGCTACGGCATTCCTGGCTATCTGGTTGATGGCAACGATGTGCTGGCAGTTCATCACATTGCCAGTAAAGCAGTAGAAGATGCCAGAGCTGGAAAGGGCGCGTCCCTGATTGAGCAAATGACCTACCGCATTCGGCCTCACACCACCGGAGACGACCCTAAAGCCTACCGGACCGAAGATGAAGCCAACGACTACATCACTAACAAGGCCCCGATTGACCGGGTACGCAAGTTCATGACCGACCAGAAAGTTTGGGACGAGGACCGCGAAGCAGCGCTCAAACTCGAGGTGGAAACCGAGTTTGCGGCCTCCCTCGAGGCTGCGGACAACGCCCCAACCCCTGACCCTCGCGCTCTGCTCGAGTACGCGATGGTTAATCCGGCCCCCCATTTGTTGCGGCAACGCGAAATTCTGGAACAGAGAATCAAGGCGGTGGAACACGCATGACCCTGGCAGCAGAAAGACCAACCACAGAGAGTACAACCAAAGTGATGACCATGGCTGCCGCGCTGACCGACGCACTGGACCTTGCGCTCGAGCGCGATGACAAAGTGGTGATGTACGGCGAGGACGTGGGTGTGATGGGCGGTGTTTTCCGCATCACCACCGGACTTCAAGGCAAGCACGGCAAAGCTCGAATCTTCGACACCCCACTCACCGAAGAAGGTATCATCGGCACCGCCGTCGGCATGTGCGCGGTGGGTTACAAGCCTGTGGTGGAGCTGCAATTTGGCGGCTTTATGTACGCGGGTCTGGACCAGATTATCAGCCATGTGTCGCGTTACCGTTACCGCTCGAGAGGACGTTGGAACACCCCGATGGTGATTCGCTTTCCTTACGGCGGTGGCCTGAACCTGCTCGAGCAGCACCACGATAGCCCCGAAGCCTACCTGACCCATACTCCCGGAATCAAAGTGGTAATTCCCTCGAGCGCCTACGACGCTAAAGGGTTGATGCTGGCCGCCATTGAAGACCCGGACCCGGTGGTGTTTTTTGAAAACATCAAGCTGTACCGCAGCCTTAAAGAAGAAGTGCCAACCGGGTATTACACTGTGCCGCTGGGTAAAGCCCGCAAAGTGCTCGAGGGCGATGATGTCACCATCATCACCTGGGGCGCGATGGTGCAAACCTCGCTCGAGGCGGCCAAAGCGGCGCAGCAAGCCGGAATTGGCATAGATTTGCTGGACCTGCGAACCGTCTCGCCACTGGATTTGGACGCGATTCTCGAGAGCGTAGAAAAAACCGGACGGGTAGTCATTGTTCACGAGGCTGGACTGACGAGTGGTTTTGGGGGTGAAATAGCCGCCCTGATTGCTGAGCACGCGCTTTTCTCGCTCGAGGCCCCTATTGTGCGTGTGGCGCACTTTGACACCATGCACTCGGCGTTCAACCCCATCAACCACTTCTCAAGGCCCGAACCCACCCATGTAGCGGACGCGATTAAGAAAGTGCTGTCAAGCTGATAGCGATTAGCGATTAGCGATTAGCCTGCTCTGGCTCGAGCCTTTGGCGACAGCTACATTGGAGTGGGCTAGGTACTTTGCAATAAAGATGTGTGCTAACTGCTAATCGCTCAAATCCGGAGGATTTAAATGGCTATTAAAGATATGTTGCTCCCCGAGCTGGCCGAAAGTGTGGTTGAAGGCGAAATTCTTAAGTGGATGGTAAAAGAAGGCGACACCATCGCGCTCGAGCAGCCGATTGTGGAGGTTATGACCGACAAGGTTACGGTGGAACTTCCGGCCACTTTTGCTGGAAAGTTAGTCAAGATACTGGCTAAAGAAGGCGAGGTAGTGGCGGTACACGCCCTTATTGCCCAGATTGACGATGGTGTAGGCGGTGCAGCTTTAGAGGTAGGCTCGAGCGCGGCAGTTCCCGCTGGTGCGGCTTCTACCGCCACTCCAGCCGCCACCGCCACCCTCGAGAATGCGGATATAGCGGCTGCAAGTCCTAATGAGAGCCAAAAGCCAGCCGCTCTGGGTGCGGATATGTCCGCCGACTCGAGCGCTGTGGGTTCTGCCTACGACGGTGGGGTTAAAAAAGCTACTGCAATGGACTTTGGAGCTGTAGCCAAAGGTAGCTCTGGCGCAGCGGCTCCGGCCAAAGCCGGAACCAATAAGTTTGGGCGTGCGCTGGCGACTCCATCGGCGCGTCAAAACGCAAGAGAGGCAGGTGTGGACATTCTGGAAGTGCCGGGAAGCGGCCCCAATGGACGGGTCAACACCGCCGATGTACAGAATTATCTCTCGAGCGCCCAAACCCAAGCGCCTGCCGCGCCTGCGCCTGTTCAGGCTGCGGCCCCAATGCCCCCGGCGCTCAGCGCTCAGCCCTCGAGCGGCGCGGTTCTGGATGTTCCCCCAGCCCAATACAAAACGCCCAAAGGCTACGAAGCTCGTGAAGAGCGCCTGCCGCTGCGGGGAATGCGGAAAGCTATTTCTAGAGCGATGGTCGCCAGCCACCTGCACACCGTTCGCACCCTCACCGTGGACGAGGCCGACCTGACCGAACTGGTGAAACTGCGTGGACGGCTCAAAGAAAGTGCCGAGAAGCAGGGCGTCAAGCTCACCTACCTGCCTTTCTTTGTAAAAGCAGTGGCAGCGGCGCTGAAAAAGTTTCCCAACATCAACTCGAGCCTGGACGAAGCCGCCCAGGAAATTGTACGCAAGAAGTTTTATAACATCGGCATTGCGGTGGATACTGAAGCGGGCCTGCTGGTGCCTGTGGTGCGCGACGTGGACCAGAAAAGTATGCTGGACATCGCCAGCTCAATTACCGACCTGGCGGGGAAAGCCCGCAGCGGCAAGCTCAGCCCTGAGGAGTCTAGCGGGGGAACGTTCAGCATCACCAACATGGGCAGCGCGGGCAGCCTAATTTCTTTTCCCATCATCAACGCACCTGAGGCGGCGATTCTGGGCATCCATACCATCGTGGAGCGTCCGGTCTCGAGGGCGGGAACGCTCGAGATGCGCCAGATAATGTACCTATCCTTGAGTTTTGACCACCGCCTGATTGACGGGGCCGAAGGTGCGCGGTTTGTACGCAAG
>JACMOA010000170.1 GCA_014378225.1 Deinococcales bacterium
CGGTAAAGCGGTTTCCTCTGTCGTAGGCCGGATTAGCAAAGGTAGCCGACAGGTTTTTGAGATTGGGAACGAGTTTTTTGTCCAGCGGCATCAATAGCTTGAGGGCCACCATGCTCTCGACGGCGTAGTCGGTGGGAACCACCAAGTCGTACTGGGACACGCCTCCGGCTTGTAGTTTGGCAATCATCTCTTCGTTGCTCCCGAAGAGGTCCACCTTGACCTTGACCCCGTTTTTCTTCTCAAACTGGGCCACCACTTCTGGCTTGAGATAGCCCCCCCAGGTGTAGATGCGGAGTTCCTTGCCTTGAGCAAGTGCGCTCGAGAGAGTGAGTAACGCGGATAGGCCGAGCAGGGTTCGTTTCATAAAATTGACCTCGAGTGGATGTCAAACGTGGATGTCAAACGTTGAAGGTTTGGCTAGAACAAGCCTCAGAAAAATTTAGTTGAGCAAGTCGAATTGGGCGAGTCTAACAAAAAACGGATAGTAGCAATAGTTGGATTGTTGCAAATGCACTCACGCTTTCCTGCGGGACAGCCGCTCCGAACCCAGCACCAGCACCAGGGTTGCCAGCAGCATTAAGCTCGAGAGGGCGTGAATCTCGGGAGAAATGCCGCGTTTGACCGAGGCGTAGATGAACAGCGGCAGGGTCTGGCTCGAGGGTCCGGCGGTAAACAGGCTGATGATGAAGCCGTGCAGGCTGAGCGTGAAGGCCAGCATGGCCCCGGCGGCAATGCCCGGAGCAAGAAGTGGCAGCAACACCCGCCTCAGCAAATCGGGGTAGCTCGAGTAAAGGTCGTATGCAGCTTCCTCGAGTTCGCGGCCCAGACCCGCCAGACGGCTTTGCACCACCAGGGCCACAAAAGCGATTTGAAAGGTGACGTGTCCGATTATCATGGTCAACATTCCGGGCTGAAACACGCTCGAGACGGTTTGTAGAATCCCAAAGATGACTACCAGCGCCGCTGCCAGGATGATATCGGGCGTGACCACCGGCAGGTAAAGTGCCGTCTCGAGCGAGGCCCGCATCCGGCGGCCCCAGGGATAGCGCTCCAAACCCAGCGCCAGCGCAGTTCCCAGCACCGTGGCGATGGCAGTGGACACTAACGCTAGAAAGAGGGTGTTCTGGGTCAGCTCGAGAATCTGTTCGTTTTTGAACAGCTTTTGATACCATTCCAGGGTAAATCCTTCCCAGTTGAAGCCAAATTTTGCGCTGTTAAAGGAAAAAACCACCACAGCCAATAGAGGCAGGTAAAGGAAGGCCAGCGCGGATAGGGCGAAGGTGGTGGTTAGGGGGTGTGCGCGTTTCATAGGTGGGCCACGCTCGAGATAGGGGGCGCGGGGGAGATAGGGGGCGGGGGAAAAGATGAAAAAGCGTTGTAAAGGTCGGTCACAACTGGCTCAACCCAGTTCAAGCTCAAGCCTGGAGCTACCCCCCGCTCGCTCGAGCGACCCTGCAAAACCAACCCGCTAGAACTCGAGTTCATACCAGTTCCACCCCCTTGCCGTACTTGCGGTAATAGTGCAGCCCCACCAGGGTGAGTAGCACCAGCACCAGACTCAGGGCCGCGCCGTAGGGCCAATCTCTCGAGCTGCCGAACTGTTGCTGAATCAGGTTGCCCACCAGCAGAAACTTGCCGCCGCCCAGCAGGTCGGGAATCACAAACATGCCCATCGCGGGAACAAAGGTCAGGATGACCGCCACGGTGAGTCCGGGCAATACCTGTGGCAAAATACCGTGCATGAAAACTCTAATTCCCCTGCCGTAGAGGTCCTGAGCGGCCTCCACCTGGCTCCAGTCCAGCCTTTCCACGCTCGAGTACAGCGGCAGTACCACAAAGGGCAGGAAGGTGGAAAGCATTCCCACTGCAATGGCAAAGTCGCTGGGATAGAGCGCCGCGCCCGCCTCCACCAGACCCAGGCTCGAGGCGGCGCGGGTGATGGGAGATTCTGGCGACAGCAGCAGCATCCAGGCGTAGGCCCGGATGACCAGATTGGTCCAGAACGGCACGATGACCAGCGTCAGCCAAAGGTAGCGCGATTTCTCCGGGCGAGAGGCGATGAAGAAAGCCAGTGGAAAGGCCAGTAGAATAGAGAGAACGGTAGTCAGTCCCGCCGTCCACAGCGAGCGGGCCAGGGCCAGCAGGGTGTCGGCGCTCCAGCCAAAAATGCCGTTTCCAGCGGCCCTCGAGTAGTTCTCGAGCGTGAAATTCCACTGGATGTCCCCGTACTGACCGCGCTCGGCAAAGCTGACTGCCACCACCGCCAGACCGGGCAGAATCAGAAACAGCAGCAGCCACAGAACTCCTGGAAGTGCAAACAGCCAGCCGCGCCGTCCCAGCTTGCCAGATGTGGTGAGTTCGCCGTACCACACCACAAATCGGCTTGGGGCCGTGTTTGAAGGTGTTTTCTTCAAGGCTGTCATGCGCGGTCTCCCTCGAGCGCCACCAGCGCTTCAGGAGGAAGTTGCGCCCAGACTTCTTGGCCCCGCTCGAGCCGTGGAAAGGGCGCGGTGCGGGCCTTGGGCGTGAAGTCGGGCGCGGTAGCCCCGTTCACGCCCCCCAGCACCTCGAGATGGACTTCCAGATGGGTTCCCCGGTAAATGCGCTCAAGGATTCGGCAGCGCACCCCATTAATCGCAGGCGGGATAGGACACAGCACCACACCCTCGGCCCGCAGCGCCAGCAGTCCTTCCGACCAGCCGCTCGAGTGAGCCAGCTCGAGGGTTCCCAGTGGAGTGTGCACGCTTTTACCGTTTCCGTGGGCTGGAATCAGATTGGCCGCGCCCAGGAATTCGGCCACAAAGCGGTTGCGAGGTCGGGCGTAAACTTCTTCCGGCGACCCTATCTGTTGCACCCGCCCGCCCTCGAGCACGCAGATGCGGTCACTGACGGTCAGCGCCTCCTCCTGGTCGTGCGTCACCAGCACAAAGGTGGTTCCCAGGCGCTTTTGCAGCGCCCTCAGCTCGAGCTGAACCTCGTGGCGCAGCTTGGCGTCCAGGGCGCTCATCGGTTCGTCCAGCAGCAACAGCAGCGGTTCGCACACCAGCGCCCGCGCCATCGCCACCCGCTGTTTCTGGCCTCCTGAGAGCTGATGAGGATGCCGGGTCGCGTAATTCTCGAGCCGTAACATCTCGATTACCCGATTCACCCGAGGTTTGAGTTGCTCACCCGGAACGCGTTTGGAGCGCAGCCCAAAGGCCACGTTCTCAAAGACGCTGAGGTGGGGAAACAGGGCATAACTCTGAAACACCGTGTTAACCGGACGCAGGTTGGCGGCCTTTCCGGTCAAGTCCACCCCACCCAGATGAACCCGGCCCGCGTCGGGCAGCTCAAACCCAGCGATGATACGGAGTAGGGTGGTTTTGCCGCACCCTGAAGGCCCCAGCAGTGTGAAGAACTCGCCCTGCTGAATCTCGAGGTCCAAATCCCTGACCGCGTGCAGTTCACCAAAGCGCTTCTGTAATCCCTCGAGCTTCAAACCTGCCTGCAAACCAGCCTTTAAACCAGCCTGGGGGGTAAGTGTTGCGTTCAAGTCGTGCCTCCTGGGTTTGCGAGTTTCCTGTATATGCTCAGTTTTTCAGGAAGAACCAGACCGTTTTTGCGGCATCGGGTGCCTTGAGAGGCTTCTCTTAAAAAAAGAAATTGGACGGAGTCGGCAGACTCCCTCGAGCGGGTGGGGTCGGTTTTTACGAATTTAGTCAGGGAAGTGAGCGGGTTTCCCTATGACGAAAGAGTATAAATTGTCATAACCCCCGCTGTGTTGAGAATTGGGTGTGTTGGAAAGTTTGTGGGGGGTCAAAGGGGGGAGGTCCCATAGACCCCTTCGCAAGTTTGAAGCCTGTGAAGTGCTGGACGCACCAGACATACCACTCATCGCCGCTTCTGAAAAAAGTCTAGTGCTTAATCATTACATGCCTCACAGCGGTGTAGTCCTCGAGCGCGTACAGGCTCATGTCTTTGCCGTAACCACTGCCCTTGAGTCCGCCGTGTGGCATTTCGTTGACCAGCATGAAATGGGTGTTAATCCAGGTGCAGCCGTATTCCAGATGGGCAGCCATCTTCATGGCCAGACCTACGTCGCGGGTCCACACGCTCGAGGCCAGACCGTATTCGGAGTCGTTGGCCCAGCTCACCGCCTGGTCTGGATTAGAGACGCGCGTGACCGAGACTACCGGGCCGAACACCTCGCGGCGCACAATTTCGTCGATTTGCAAGGC
>JACMOA010000171.1 GCA_014378225.1 Deinococcales bacterium
CCAAGAAAGCCAAGGGTTCGCGCACTTCGGCCCGGGCCTGGGCACTCTTCAGCGAGGGCAAGGCGCTGATGGCTTTGAGCGAACTAAGCTGTCCCTCTTTGCTGAGGGTCATGTACTTGATGAAGTCCCAGGCGGCGTCCTTTTGCTTAGACTCTTTGGGAATGGCGTAGTAAGAACCGCCCCAGGAAGCAAAGGACTTGTCAGGCAGGTCTGCACTGCGCCACATACCTTTGGTGGTGGGCACCATACCGCGCATAGTGCCTTCAAACCAGGCTCCGAAGAATTGAACCGCTAGGGTTCCTTTGTTCAAACCGTCCGTCCACTCGGGAGACCAGTTACCGATTTTGGCGTCCAGTTTGGCCTCACGGATTTGCTTGGCTATCTCAAAGGCTTTGACAAAACGAGGGGAGTCCACCACAGTTTTCCCACTCTTGTCAAAGAACAGGTATTCGCCGTTAGGCACGTTAGCTTTCCAGTACAACTCGGCCACTTGACCTGCGTCACCAATCAGGGAAACCTTGGGGTCTTTGGCTTTCATCTTTTTACCTGCCGCAATAAAGCTGTCCCAAGACTTGTTCAGGTCGGTTACTTTAACGCCCAAACGGTCCAGAACGTCTTTGCGGTAGAACATGGTGCCGGAGGCCACATCGGTGGGCATGGAGTAGTTTTTACCGTCGGTAGAAGTAGCCTGGGTCCAGGCGTAGGCGGTAATCAGATTCTTGTATTGTTTGACGTTGTAGGGAGCCTCATCCAGATTGACCAGACCGCCACCTTCCATGAAGCGGCCCACATAGCCTACTTCTATGCAGGCCACGTCTCCCGCGCCCGAACCAGTGGCCAGCGCGGTTTGCAGCGCGGTGTGGTGGTCGCCGTAAGCCAGGACGTTGAGCTTGATGGTCACTTCGGGGTGCAGTTTCTTGTAGGCAGGAATTGCTGCGGTTACGGCCTCATCCAGGTTGGAAAAGCAGTTGATGGTGAGCGTCTTAGCGGCCTGGGCCGAAGCGGTAGGGGCGATGACCAGAGCAAGCAGGGCGAGGGTGAACAGGTTGCGCTTTTGCATGATGTTTCTCCTTGGAGAGTGAATGGGGATTGTACGGGTTGGGCAAGGCTGAATGTACGGCTTTTGCAGATTGGCTCGAGCACTTGAACACACCGACTTCGCTCGAGCGGCGGGCTTAGAAAACGCTAGGGACGCATGGTCTTATTCCCTCACCCCCTCGAGATATTCAAAGAAATCGAAGTCGGCGTGGTGGCGGGTTCCTGCCAGGTCCTGAGCGCAAAGCGCGATGAAGGTTCCGGTAAAAGCCAATCCCCCGCAGTAGTCGTCGGAGAGTTTATAAGACTCGAATTTTGGCTCGAGCCAGCTCCAATTTTCACCGTCTGGGGAATAGCCGAATCGGTAGGTGTGACGTTGAAACTGAACCTTGAGATAGACTTTCTGCCAACCTTCAATGGTGATTTCTCGCTCGAGCGGCTCGGTGTAAACTCCAGCATCGGAACAGAGAATATTGAGGGTCTTGCCCAAAACCTCGTCGCGGCTGACCCGCAAATAGGTCCAGTGGTGGGTGTCGTAGAAGGCCATCAGTCCGGCCATTTGCTGAAAGTGCTGCGGTTCAAACTCGAGACAGGTGGTCGCCTCGGCCTCGAACGCTTGCAGGCGGCGGGCCACCAGGCTCTGGCGGTGCTTGGAAAGTGGAGATTCACGCCCCATCAGGCGCAAAAATCCGGGACGCTGCTCGAGCGATAGCCAGCTCGAGTCCACGGGAACACGTAGGCTTTGCCACTCAAGGGCAAGCTCAGGGGCGTCAAAATCATCTCGAGGGTTGGGTGTGGGCCAGGGATGTGCGGGAAGTTGGGGTGCGACCACTTTGCTCAGCGGAGTATTTCCGCCGCCTGCAAGGGTAGGCCAGCCGCCCTCGGGCCAATCCAGGCGCTGTATTCCCGTTTCGCGGCCCAGGTTACAGAATCCGTGGTCCATTACTCCCGGAATCAGCGGCCTGCCGCACAGGTGAACCAGATACCATTCGTTCGTTTGGGTTTCTACCAAACTACCATGTCCCGACTTTTGTAGCAACACTTCAGGATGTCCCAAACTGCTCAGCAATGGATTTTGGGGATGTATTTCGTAAAGTCCCAACACATCCCTCGAGCGGGCCAGACTAGCCGCGTGCTGGTAGGACGTTCCACCCTCAGCAGTGAGCAGGTAGTACCAGCCATCTTTTTGGTACAGGTGCGCTCCCTCCACTACACCCAGTTCAGTTCCAGTAAAGATAGTGTGGACGGGTCCTTTGAGCGCTAAGGTACTGGAGTCCAACTCCTGAAGCACGATGCCCGCAAAAGAATTGTGCTTGGCGCGGTGGTCCCACAGCATATTGACCAGGTATTTGCGCCCGTCCATATCGTGAAACAGCGAGGGGTCAAAACCGCTCGAATGGAGGTAAATCGGTTCAGACCACGGACCCTCAATGCTGGGGGCTGTGACCAGATAGTTGTGGGTGTCTTTGAAGGTCTCCCCCACTCCCCAACCCTTTACATCGGTATAAATCAGATAAAACTGGGTTCCATCGTGACTCAGGCAGGGTGCCCAGATACCCCCAGAATTCCCGTTGCCCCGCATATCGAGTTGAGAAAGGCGGTCCAGTGGACGGGTGAGGAGCCGCCAGTTGACCAAGTCTCTCGAGTGGTGGATTTGCACACCGGGAAACCACTCGAAGGTAGAAGTGGCTATGTAGTAATCCTCGCCAACGCGCAGAATACTGGGGTCAGGGTTAAATCCCGCTAGGATGGGATTTTCTATCAGGGTGACCCCGGATTTGACAACCTGAACATCTTGAAACGTGGAAGAATATACAGTCACTTGTGCTCCTGTTGAAACTAAAAACGCTTGATTCTGCAAGTTCAAACGGCTCGAGCGAATAAACCTACTTGGGTGTTTTAATCAAGACGTCGCGTAAAGCAAAGTAAGCAGGCTTCGGCTTGTAATCGTCGTCAAACAGCAGGGGATAGGCCGTGGAGCGCCACGAATACAAGTCTGTGAATCCCCACATCACGAAGGCAGAACACTTGACCGCTAGGCAAGCCGTCATCAGGTCAGCGTAAACTTTAGCTTGACGCTCGAGCTTTTCCGCTTTGGGAGCGTCGCCCCTGAAAATCACGTCCACTTCGGTGAGCTGCACGTCCAGGCCCAGCTTTTTAAAACGCTCGAGGTTTTCGCGCATTCTCGAACCCTCTACCGAGAAGTTGATGTCTACATGGGCCTGAAAGCCCACCCCATGAATTGGAACCCCTTTGGCCAGTAAACCCTTGACCAATTCATAAACTGCATCACTTTTTCCGTTGATACCGTCGGTGTTGTAATCGTTGTAGAAGAGTTTCGCGTCTGGGTCGGCTTCGTGCGCCCAACGAAAAGCCATCTCGATGAACTCTGGACCAATCACTTTGGTGAACACAGTTTCGCGCATGGGGGAACCGGGAAGGTCCGAAACTGCTTCGTTGACCACATCCCAGATGGGAATTCGGCCTTTGAACTGCTTAACCACCGTTTGAACGTGGTCCTTGAGTTCAGCCATCATCTCCGCTCTATCGGTGATAGCGCCCATGTAGCGAGGCAATTGCTCATGCCAGACCAGAGTGTGACCGCGCATTTTCTGTTTGTTTTTGGCGGCAAAGTTCATCATAAACTCAGCCAGAGTGAAGTTAAACTGTCCAGAGGCGTTGTTGAGTGGCACCCACTTCATGGCGTTCTCGGTGACAATCACGTTGTATTCGCGGGCCACCCCGTTGGCCAGGTCTGGTTCATCCGGGTCCAGAACCCCCGCCGCAACAGCTCCTCCTATGAGCAACCCTCGAGCGTCTGCAAGCTCTCGCAAGGTCATTTCCCCCTTGGGCAAAGGTGGAACTGCTTGAGCGCTCGAGGTCGTCAAACCTAAAGTCCAGGAGATAATCAAAACCGCACTAAAAGTCAGCTTTTTTACATTTAACCGGGAGACATGCGGCATTATAGACACTCCTTGCATCAAACTTTAACTGTCTAGCACATTAAACAAACGATTGTTCCATTGACAAGAAGGTTCCGTGCTCGAGCAGGTCAACATGTCAGCGGGCCATTGCCGTGGATTCGCGCACGACGAGAGTCGGGGAAAAGGTGTGTTCTGGTGGACTTTTACCCTCGAGCAGGTTGAGAGCGAGGCGTGCAGCACATTGACCCATCTCGAGCATGGGCTGACGCACAGTCGTCAAAGGCGGAATTGCGTACAGCACATGCTTAAGGTCGTCGAACCCAATCAAAGAAATATCGTCGGGAACCCGAATGCCCCGGCGGTACAGCGCCAAACGAGCGCCACAAGCCATCTGGTCGTTGGCCGCAAAAAGAGCGGTGAATCTAACTCCCTGGCTAAGCAAAGCGTCCACCGCCATGAGTCCCGATTGCTCACCGAAATCTCCTGCCACCACCAATTGGGGGTCAAAGGGAATTCCTGCTGTGCTAAGCGCCGTACAATAACCCTGAAAGCGCTCGGCACTGTCTGGATGGTTGTTATTGCCGGTGACAAAAGCGATGCGGCGATGGCCCAATGTGGTGAGGTGGGTCGTGGCATCCAGACCCCCCTGCACATTATCCAAAAACACACATTGTGCCTCGAGTCCTGATACACGGCGACCCACCATGACCAGTATGGTTTCTTTAGCCAGTTCTAGCAAAAGTGCGTCTGGCAGGAAACTACCTACCACAATGAGCGCGTCTACCCGGCGGCTACGCAGCACGTCTAGCGCCCGACGCTCTTCACTCTTACGGCTGTGACCTCCTGAAAAAATGGGGTCATAACCACTGTCCTCGAAGCCGTATTCGATACCCTGCACGGTTTCGTTGAAAAAAGGGCTGTTCAGTTCCTGGGTAAGCACACCCAC
The DNA here is from genome assembly GCA_014378225.1 of Deinococcales bacterium. Taxonomy (GTDB): domain Bacteria; phylum Deinococcota; class Deinococci; order Deinococcales; family Deinococcaceae; genus JACMOA01. Next base: position 4,906 of record JACMOA010000171.1, read on the forward strand.
GGTGCGGGAATGACCGCGCTTGAGACCCTGAGCCAGCACGTTGGGCTGATAGTTGAGCCGCTTAATTTCGACCATCACCCTTTGACGGGTTTCTGGTGTGACACGGGCAGTACCACTGAGAATTCTCGAGACGGTGCTGGGAGAAACACCTGCCGCTCGAGCGACATCGGTCAGGGTCATAGCGTGCTTTGTGCGTTCAACATAACTTTCACACCCCACCTCCCGATTCGATGGCTCCAATTCACCGCACAGCAACTGGCTTTCACTTAGACACACCATCCGGATACATGCCCGAAAAAAACCGCAAAGCAAACACCACAGAATGTACAGCTCCATAAAGTGGGTGGGTCTACAAGTTGGATTGACCTTAAGTTACTCCTTTTGGCAAACGTTGTCAAGAACCAAATATTCTGGAGATAGCCCTCGAGTGTGTTGACCCAGCAAGGGGCTTGCCTGAAAGGGTAAGTAGACGGTCAAGCCAGTGAATCGGGGGGTTTCAGTCAAGCGTTGCCAGGGAGTCAAGCCTCGGATGAGATGATTCCAGCGATGTCTTAGACAAAGTGGCACTGTCTTGGACTTCTCTAGGGGTCAAAAGATAGGGCACACAAAAAGGTCGGCTCCTGTACGCTGTTTTTGTGACGAAACACCGTAAAAGCCGACTGCACCACGATACTCTCGCCTTGAGCCTCAAGCAAC
>JACMOA010000172.1 GCA_014378225.1 Deinococcales bacterium
CGGACCCATCTTGACAAACAGCCGGGGGCGGCGAGAGTGGATCTGCACAGAAATATTTGTGCGCTCGAGGCTGCGTACCTGTGGGGAGCCGTGGGGTATGAATGTGAGATTCACTAGGCCATTATAACATCTACATGAGTCGGCTGCCGCGCTAATTTTCTACATCTTCACCCTGCATTAGCGCTGTCTGACTATGAATCTGTCCATTTTGTACTCGAACTGAGTGAAACCCAAGAACGGATTAGAGGGGTTGATGGCCTGCTCGAGCGAGTAGACGAAACATTTCCCTGACCTTGCAATTGCAAACCCCTGACCCTAAGCCATTAAGCTGACCCCGCTGTACGCCACTCGAGTCTGTAGAAATGACGGCTCGAGCGCCATACTGAACCCATGACCGCACACTTTTACACCCTCTCACAATCAGACCGGAGCTATCCCATGAATTATCTTGAAATACACCATCAGCACACGCTCGAGCGCCTGAATCAGCTTAGAGAACAAATCAAGCTCGAGCGCCAGATTCCCCGTGTCTCCCTGCGTCATCAACTTGCCCGAGTGCTGAGAAAGCTGAGCGAACGCCTCGAGCCGAAAGAGCAAATCAGGCTGCAAAATGCTTAAACTTACCGCCCTTTTCCGCAATGACCCCGTCTGATTCTAGGCGGGGTCATTCCTTCTTAATCCTCGAGCCTTCCTCATGTCCAGAGCTTAAAATGAGAAAGTGATTGCGTTTATTGAAGGCATCGTGCGGCAGATTAAGGACTCTAGCGTTTACATTGCAAGTGCGGGGCTGGGATATGAGGTGTTGGTCCCCCGAAGCACCCTCGAGAAGTGTAAGGAGGGCGAAAGTGTCTTCTTACAGACCAAACTTATCGTGCGTGAGGATGCCTGGACGCTGTACGGCTTTCACCACGCAGACCAACAGCAACTGTTTGAGGTTCTGCTGAGCGTTACAGGCGTAGGTCCCAAAGTGGCGCTGGCGCTGCTGTCTCAGCTTCAAACCCCCATTTTGGCGGGTGCTATTTTAGACGGCGACACCGGACTGCTCTCGAGCGTTACCGGAGTAGGGAAAAAGACTGCTGAGCGTATGGTGCTCGAGCTGCGAAGCAAAATTCCTGAGCACCTGCGGGCCGGGGCCAAAGGCGAGGGCGGCAAGCGGGTACTCATTCCCCGTAACCCTCATGAAGCAGACGCGGTGGACGCTCTAATTGCCCTGGGCTACCGGGACTCGAGCGTGCGTCAGGTAGTAACTGAACTGTTGCTGGCTAGCCCAGAAGCCACCACCGACCAGTTGATTAGAAAAAGCCTGGGCAAGCTGCGCTAAGTTTCGATTTGTTCGCCTCGAGCATCCCGTCTCGAGCACTTCGGTTAAACTAAATTATGAACACGCTCGAGCCACCGCCCACCGATGAAGCTGAGTTGCGCTTTCTGGCCAGAAAGGTGGGAGAGGCTAGTGGGGCCAAAATGGTCCTGGTGTTTGGCAGCGTGGCAAGGGGCGAATCTGGACCGGAAAGTGACCTGGATTTATTACCCGTGCTCGATGACGACGCCAATTTGCTCGAGGCGGCATTGGAAGGACGTATGGTGCTTTCTGGGGGTCGTTATGCAGTGGATATTGTACCGATTAGAGAGCGAAGCTTTAACACACCACGCAACGTCTTAATGATGCACGCAAGACCTGAGATGAAGGTCCTTTATGAGCGATAGCAGCAATCCCCTCGAGTAGGTAGAGTACGCCGAAGGTGACTTCCCGTATGCGCTTCTCGGACTTTCCCTGTTCCCTCGCGAAGCCACCTACATGTTTTCACAGGCGTGCGAAAAGTATCTCAAGGCGGTCATTCTGGCCGAGGGCGGCATTGCGCCGCGCACCCACGATATTGACCGTCTAATCCTGTTGATTGGCTTTCCACCCTCCCTAGACTCACTCGAGTACCGTGCTGCACAGTTGCTATCTCAGGCCGTTTCTCCCGACCGCTACCCTGGCGATGTAGACCAGCCCACACCAGAAGAAGCTAAAGCCCTCGAAAAAGCCGCTCGAGTGTTACACGACTTCTCGAGGAGGTAACTTTCGCTCGAGCCGTGACCTCCACTCTATTAAAAAAGGGTATTTGCCGAAATTGGATAAACACCTTTTCTTGTTCTGACGTCTGAACTCTGATGTCTCTCTTCTCCGCTACAAATCGTCGCTCGAGAGCACCGCCAGGAACGCTTCCTGCGGCACCTCCACCGTGCCGATGTTTTTCATGCGGGCCTTGCCTTTTTTCTGCTTATTGAGCAGCTTTTTCTTGCGCGAAATATCGCCGCCGTAACACTTGGCCAGCACGTCCTTGCGGTACGCCTGCACCGTGGCCCTGGCGATGATTTTTCCGCCAATCGCAGCCTGAACTGCCACCGCAAACATCTGACGTGGAATCACCTCGGCCATTTTGTCCACGATTTTGCGGCCCAGCGAGTACGCCTTGTCACGGTGAACAATTACCGCCAGCGCGTCCACCAAATCGCCGTTGACCAGAATGTCCACCTTGACCAAATCTCCCTCGCGGTAGCCCAGTTGCTCGTAGTCCATGCTGGCATAACCCCGACTAATAGACTTGAGGCGGTCATGGAAATCGTATAAAATCTCGGCAAAGGGAACCTCGTACAGCAATTCCACCCGTTTGCCGATGTAGTTGAGCGTAATCATGCTGCCGCGCCGCTCTTGCAGCAGTTGCATCACAGGTCCAACGTGCTCCTCGGGCATCATGATGCTGAGCTTGATGTACGGCTCTTCGTACAGGTCCACCTTGTCCGGGGTGGGAAACTGGGCCGGGTTCTGGGTCTCGAAAGTTTCACCGTTGGTCAGTGAAATCCGGTAAATCACGGCAGGTGCGGTGGCAATCAGGTCCAGGTCGTACTCGCGCTCGAGCCGTTCCTGAACAATTTCGGCGTGTAGCAGGCCCAGGGAACCGCAGCGAAAGCCAAAACCCAGTGCCTCCGACGTTTCAGGTTCAAACGAAAAGGCGGCGTCGTTGAGTTTCAGCTTCTCGAGCGCCTCACGCATCTTGCGGTAATCTTCGGTGTCGGTGGGATATAGACCCGAAAACACCACGGGTTGGGCCAGCTTGAAACCCGGAAAGGGGGTTTTGGTCTGGCGCTCCACTCCGGTCACAGTGTCGCCCACCTGCGCGTCCCCGATGTCCTTGATGCCCGCCGCAATCCAGCCCACGTCTCCAGCCTGAAGCGAATCTCCGACCACCAGACTGGGGGTGAAGGTTCCCACATTGTCCACTTCAAAGGCTTTCTCGGACACGAACATCCGAACCTTATCCTTCTTGGTAATCCGGCCCTCAAGCACGCGCACAAACAGAATCACGCCCTGATAAGCGTCGTAAAAGCTGTCAAAAATCAGCGCTTTGAGCGGGGCTTCCGGATCGCCGTCGGGCGGGGGAATGCGCTCCACCACCGCCTCGAGAATTTCATCAATGCCAATCCCAGACTTCCCAGAAGCAAAAATGGCGCTCGAGGCCGAGATACCCAGTACCTCCTCGAGTTCACGCGCTGCGCCCTCCGGGTCGGCGGCGGGCAGGTCAATTTTATTGACTACTGGAACAATCTCGAGGTTGTTGTCAATGGCCAGGTAAGCGTTGACGATGGTCTGGGCCTCGACGCCCTGTGAAGCGTCTACCAACAGCAAAACCCCTTCACAGGCAGCTAGACTTCTCGAGACCTCGTAGTTGAAATCAACGTGTCCAGGGGTGTCAATCAGATTAAAGGTGTACTGCTCACCGTTTGGGCGGGTGTACTCGAGCCGAATTGGGGTGCTCTTGATGGTGATGCCGCGTTCGCGCTCGAGTTCCAGAGTGTCCAGGGTTTGGTCGCGCTTATCGCGCACGCCCATCGCACCCAACTTCTCGAGGATGCGGTCTGCGAGGGTGGACTTTCCGTGGTCCACATGGGCAATAATTGAAAAATTCCGTACATTCACATGCTCGAGTGTACAACGCGCACCGCTTTCGCGCCGTAAGCGGGGCTAAGCTCGAGCGGTTCTGGTTTACAACTAACCTCCAAAGAAACGCTCGAGAAAAGTGTGCGGTATACTTTTTGCTCTACACCGCATCTGCTCTAGGGTAAAATAAAAAATCCCCATGCTGGATGGGGTTATTCTTGGTGCGGAAGCCCGGACTTGAACCGGGGACCTCACGCTTATCAGTTGACTTAGACGAGGCTTTTACAGATTTCTTGAAGTTCTTTGAAGTCCCTCGAGTCTGCTATATGGCTCAAGGGACTTCCTTTTAGCCCTCTTGAGATTCTTGGGGATCCTTTGGCTCCGGTATACAAATTGGTATACGGTCAGCCTTGCGTGGGCGTCCTCTGCCCCGTCCTGTAG
>JACMOA010000173.1 GCA_014378225.1 Deinococcales bacterium
CTCATAAAACCCTTTAGAAACCGCTCGAGCAGCGCCGAATTCATCCAGTGCCTTCTCGAGCACCTGAGACTCACTCGAGCCGAACGCCTGAAACTCATTTGCTCGAGCGAGAAGGTTGCCGCGTAGTTCCCGCAGAACCTGGGCGCGTTTTTTGCCGTTTAAGCCCTGGGTGGCTTGCTTGAGATAGTGCTCGAGCTGCTCTTTGGGCATAAGAATCACTTCTCCAGAAACTTCTGCATGGCCCCATCAAAAGTGCGGTACAGCTTGCGCTTGGCCTCGAGCAGTTTCCCACCTTCCTCAGTCATCTGGTAATAGCGTACCTTCGCGCCTCCACGCGGCGGCGTGCGCTCCACGCTGCTCACAAAACCTGATGCCTCGAGCTTGTGCAGTGCGGGGTATAGACTGCCCACACTCACGCTAAAAAGGCCGTCTGTGCGGGCGTTAGTGGCTTTGCTAATCTCGAGTCCGTACATCTCACCGTCCTCGAGAATGCCCAACAAAATCAGCTCGAGGTTGCCTTTGAGTAGGTTGGAATCCATAGCTTTCTCCTTGTCGCCTTTCGATAACGTTATACGCTATTGCGTTTCGATAAGTCAAGCAGGTGTGATGAGCGCTTTTGGGGGTCTTGACAGTTTGCACATCAGTCTCTATACTTCACTGCGCCTAGAGAGAGGCCCCGCAGCAAGCGCGGGGTGTTAGCTCAGTCGGTAGAGCAAGCGGCTTTTAACCGCTGGGTCGTTGGTTCGAGTCCAACACGCCCCACCATTCTCGAGGTCAAAGAATCCCCGTCCTGGACGGGGGTTCTTTTTTTAGGATTTTTTCCAACCTTGTGGTTCCCAACAATGAGGTCGTTGCCCTGTCACAATTGTGCTCTAACGAGAATAAATGGGTTCGCTCGAGTTGAATTTATATCTTGCCCCACGTTTCTCTAACCCTCGAGCGCTCATGTGTTACCCTGAACTCAGAACTTCCCTACTATGCAACGCCACACCCTAAAACTCGAGGATGGAACGCTCGACTACCTGCTCGAGCGCAAAGCCCGTAAAACCATCAGCCTTAAAATCACCGCTCAGGGGCTGGTGGTTAGCGCTCCTACCCTTTTGCCTCAAAATCGGCTCGAAGAAGTGATTCGTGGCAAACTGGGCTGGATTGGACGTAAATTAGCGCTGTTCACAGCGTCCACAAGACCACCCCATTCCCTTGAGTATTTAGGACGCGCCCTCGAGCAAAAGTTTGTTTCTGGACTACTCCAAGCCCGTCAGGTAGGGGACACCCTCGAGCTACCCCAGGGGGACCTGATGGCGCTCGAGCGCTGGTACCGCGCCCAGGCAACGGCTTATTTGCCACTCAAAGTCAAGGCGTGGGCTGGAGAGCGCTTCAAACCCGCTCGAGTCAGTATTACTGGGGCAAGGGGACGCTGGGGAAGCTGCTCGAGCGGGGGCAGGCTCAACTTTTCCTGGCGGGTGATGCGCCTTGCTCCAGAACTCATTGATTACGTGATAGTTCACGAGCTTTGCCACCTCGAGCACCTAAACCACTCCAGGCGTTTCTGGAACGCGCTCGAGGGAATCATGCCGGATTTCCGGGTTCGACATCAGGCGATTCAGGCAGTGTCCATGGTGTAAGGTTTTACATGCGAGAAAAGGGAATGAGAGGGTAAGAGGATAAGTAGAATCGTGAAGCTAATCTTTTACTTACCCTCCTACCCTCTAACCCTCGAGCCGTTCTACTCCACCGCTGGAGCGGGCCGTGCTCCCGTCGGGTTTCCCCGGCGAAACGGGGCTTCGGGCATCAACAGGGTGACAATAAAAGCCAGAAGCACCAACAAGATGGCAAATTTGTACAGCGAGGTCACGCTGTCGGTGGCGGCCTGCTTAAAAGCGGTTCCCACCCGGTTCAGCGTGCTCGAGGTGCTCGAGACAGTTGCGGTCTGGGCGGTGTCTAGATTGGTTTTAATCTGCTCCAAAACCTGAGTGCGTCCGGCTTCGCTCGAGAGGGCTACGGTGGGAATGCGCTCGAGGTTGGCGCGGAGTTGCTCTGGAAGTTGAGGGTTGGTTTTGAGCGCCTGGAAAGCCTGGATACTACCCGAGTTGATAGCCCGCTCGAGGGTGCTGTACTGGGCTGCAAATTGCTTGGCAATGCCTGCTTCGGCCTGCTTTTTGATGCGGGTCAAATCAAAGTTTCCACTTGCCCCACCCCCACCGCCGCCACTCGGGGCGTTGAAACTGGCAAACTGACTGCGCTGCTCGAGCGGTAAACTCTGCACAATTTCAGCCCGTCCGCTGGCAAAGCTGTTGCCCAGAACCGTGGCAAACACCGACCCCAGCACCGCCACACCTATGGTGGTTCCCAGCGACCTCGAGAAGGTGACCAGCGCAGTAGCTCCACCGATGTCGCGGGGTTGCACCGCGTTTTGCACCGCCAATGTAAACAGCGGAATGGTGGGACCGAGGCCCACACCCACCAGAAACATTTTCCAGCCCACGTCAAACTGCGAAGTATCCGAGGTGAGGGTAAATCCCATCAGCGCAAAGCCAATGAGCAGCACCACCATCGCACTAAGGATGATGGGTTTAACCTTGCCTATCCGGGCGGCAAGCTGACCGCTGAAGATGTTTCCCAGCACCAATCCAAAGGTGAGCGGTAGGGTAGTCAGGCCAGCGCTGGTGGCCGAAAGACCCACCACATTGACCATGAAAAAGGGTAAAAAGACGATGGCAGCCAGAAAAGCCGACCCGGCCACAAACGCTGCTGCGGTTCCCCAGGCAAAGGATTTATTTTTAAACAGCTCGAGGTTGACCAGCGGTTCCTTTACGCGGCGCTCGGTGGCAATAAAAGCGATGATGCCCGTAAGACTGAGCGCGAACATGCTCAGAATCTGCCACGAGGTCCACAAAAAGCCGCTTTCTCCGGAAAGAACCTCATTTTTGCCCAGTGAAAGGGCTACCAGCAGCGGAATGGTTCCCAGAAACAGCCAGAACACCCCAGCCCAGTCGATTCCAGGACGGTTGCCGCCCCAGTCGCGTTTGAGCGCGGGCATGGTGGTGACAATAAAGTAAATCGCCAGCGCACCCAGCGGCACATTGACAAAGAAAATCCAGTGCCATGAAATGTTGTCGGTCAGGTAGCCGCCCACCAGTGGCCCCACGATGCTCGAGATGCCAAACAGCATTCCAAACAGGCCGCTGAACTTGGCCCGCTGCTCTGGCGCGAAAATATCGGCGATGATGCTGAGCGCCACGGTAAACAGCGCCGCCGACCCCAGACCCTGCACGCCCCTCGAGATAATGAGTTGAATGCCGTCCTGCGAAAAGCCGCACATCACCGAGCCGAGCAAAAAGACCCCAATTCCGGTCAACAGCATGTTTTTGCGTCCATATAAATCCGAGAGTTTGCCCCAGACCGGAACCATCACGGTACTCGAGAGCAGGTAAATCGTGGTGAGCCACGGATACAGCGCGTTGCTGATGTTGAGGTCTTTCTGAATAATGGGCGCGGCGGTGGCCACAATAGTTTGGTCTAGTGCGGCCAGAAATACTCCCAGCAACAGTCCTATCAGGGCAAAGGTGGTTTGTTGTGGGGTAAGCTGTACCATCGGCGCATGTGCAGAAATCGGTACTCCCGCTCGAGCGGGGTCGGGTGTCACTACGTCCACCGCAGCGCTGTTTACCCTGCGGTCTGTTGAGGTGGGGTTAGGACGGGAAGGTTCGGTCATTGGGGGTTCTCCTGGTCTGTGTTTTCAAGCGTGCAATTGGAAAGGGAAGATTGGGCAATGGATTTGGGAATTTGAATGTGCATCATAGTGTCGGTCAGGCGCTCGAGGCCGTGGGTAAACGTTTCTATATCTTCGCGCTCGAGGCCGTCCAGTGCTTTCTGAACAATGCTGCTCATAGTGATACGGGTCGCAGAAAGCACGTTCTGGCCCTTTTCGGTAATGAGCAATCGAACCCGCCTCGAGTCTTCGGGGTCCAGGCTGCGGGTGATGAGTTCAAATTGACCCAGTTCCTCAAGCATTCTGGAGATGTGGCTGGGGGCAATCATCATGCTGAGCGCCAACTGGCGCGGGTAAATAGCTCCTCCTTCTATGCGCTCGAGCACCACAAAATGCTTGAACTCTACCCCGTGCTCGCGCTCGAGCATGGGTGCAACGTGGTTTTTCATGACTTGACCCGCCTTCCACATCGCGGCCATAATGCGGGCGCTGTGGCTCGAGAGGTCGTCTTGAGAAGATAGTTTCATGCTGGAACTATTTATACCTGAAATAGTTCTATTTTGAAAGTATTCAGGGTTGGTTTTTGGTTGGACAGTAGTGAGTAGTGTCTCAGATTTCTCTAGGGGTCAAAAGATAGGGCACACAAAAAGGTCGGCTCCTGTACGCTGTTTTTGTGACGAAACACCGTAAAAGCCGACTGCACCACGATACTCTCGCCTTGAGCCTCAAGCAAC
>JACMOA010000174.1 GCA_014378225.1 Deinococcales bacterium
AGCAGAAGGTGCAGCTCCTCGAGCAATTTTTCAGCCCGTTTTCTTTGTTTCGGCTCGAGCCGGGAAAGCGGCTTTTCCAGGCTGGTTTTGAACTTTTCCAATACTCCAGACTCTTGCTTGGAATTTGAAAGTAGCACCCGAATTTGAGACAGGCTCAAACTTTCTTTGAGAGTTCTCTCGAGCAGGGCTTCCCGCTTTTCCTCATCTACAATTTTGGCCAAGAGCGAGGCTTTGGTGTACTCGAGCCTGCCCCCCAAAACCGCAGCTTTGAGCGTGTCCGGCATTTTTAAAAGTGGAACCCGGTTTACAAAAAAAGAACCCGCTGCAAAGCGTCCCAGTGCAGAAAAAAAGGCATCTAGTTCAAAAGCTTCCTCGCTGGACATAACGTTATGTCCACTTCTACCGCGCTCCAAATCCCGGCGTTTTCTCAGGCGCTCGAGCACTTTGGAGCGGTCCTCATGGTAACGATTCTCGAGCAGACTGAGCACCGCTTCGGTTTCCTCGAGCGGGTTGAGGTCGGTGCGGTTAAGGTTTTCCACCGTGGCCACAGTGCGGGCCTGGGTTTCGCTGATGTGGGGCACTCGAGCGGGAACTTCGCTCAGTCCGGCCAGTTTTGCTGCCCTGCACCGACGTTCTCCGGCAATCAGCAAAAAATTAAGGCCGTCGTGGCGCACCAGAACCGGCTGAAGCACGCCATGTTCGCGGATGGACGCGCTGAGCTGCTCGAGCTGAACCGGGTCAAAATGCTTGCGAGGCTGCTCTACAAAGCGAATCTGCGAGAGCGGAATTTCGGTGGGGGAGACCTCGGTAATCTTCTCAAACTGTGCGCCAAGTAGCGCGTCAAAGCTCGAGGCCGACAAGTTGGGTTTGCCACCTGTGGGTTTAGACTCGGTCAGTTTAATCGGGGGCGTTCGTGCCATAGTTCACCCCCAATCGCTCGAGCAGTTCGGTGGCCACAATCATGATTTCCTCGATGCTACGCTTCACCGCTTCATCTCGAGGGTCCAGCAGCGGAACCGGAACTCCCTCGAGCTGGGCGCGGTCATACACGCTGGGGCGGTAAATCAGCGGACTCGAGACCGGAGCAATGCGCGGCAAACTGGCCCGGATGGACTCCAGCGCCATTTTGTGATGCCCAATCCGGCTGTCAAACTGCGTCACCACAAACAGCGCAATACCCAGGGTGGGCGCGGCGCGGCGAAAACTCGTGACCATGTTCATCACCGTACTCAGACTCTCGAGACCTTTGGATTTGGTGGGAATGGGAACCAGAAGCTGGTCGGCGGCAATGGCGGCGCTGGTAGCGATGGGAGCCAGACTGGGCGGCGCGTCAATCAGCACGATATCGTAGCCCTCGAGCTTGCGAACGGCGTTGCGTAAATTGGTGATACCCATGATGATGCTGGGAATTTTAATCTCGAGCTGCATCAGGTCCAGGTGGCTGGGAATCAGGTGCAGACCGTGAACCTCGAGCGGTTTGGGCAGGGGTAACTCGTCAATGATGGCTGGATAGATGGTCTGGTCGAGCGTGGTTTCACGCACCCCCAGCCCGAACGAAAGGTTGCCCTGCGGGTCCGCGTCAATGAGTAAAACTTTCGCGCCGAGTTGGGCCAGGGTCACGCCTAAATCCCGAACTGTGCTGGTTTTAGCCACCCCACCCGCGTGGTTAAAGGCGGTCAGAATGGTCATGCGCTCGAGGTTGAACGACAGCTTGACACCCAGCGCATTGGCGTAGCGCTGCAAACTTCGTAGGGTGGGGTTGGTGTCCTCCCGCTCGAGCCGCCGAACTGCTGACTCGTTGGAAAAGCCGCCGCGCTCGGCCACAGTAATAAAGCTGAGTCCCTGCTTTTCCCGCTCGAGCCGCAGCAATCCGCTGAGGTCTTGTAAGTTCATGGTCGTAATTATAATTACGTGAGGGTAAAATAGCTAGTCTCGAGCGCCTCGTTCTCCCGCGCACTTTCATAACCAGCACCAGACGCCCGCACTCGAGGGTCCTGCCTGTTCCAGACTACGGCAACCCTCCGCACGTACTCTTGATAGAGTTTTGAACGGCCAGGAGATGCTCGCCTTCCCAAAACCCACGGGGAACTTTCCGGTTTTGTATCCAACCCTCAAACCTCAAACTCGAGCCGCAAAGAAACAATCTCAAACGGTTTCACCTCGAGCTTAAAAGTGTTTCCCTCGAGCGGCACGCTTTCTCGAGCGTCCTCGAGCAGATTGACCTGAGTCACTTTTTTGATTCCCGGAATTTTGAAATGAACCGAGCCTCGAGCGCCATAAGGTTCATAAAAACGCAGAATCAGCGCTTCGCCCTCCTCAGCTTTTTTCAGGGTGGAAAGCATCACAACAAGTCCTCCCACCCTAAAGCCCTCGAGCGGATTCTGGAGCGTTCCCCCAAGTAGGACCAGTGGACTGTTCAGTTCCAAGGCCTCGAGCGCCACCCCACCCTGTGCGGCGTCTCCGACGTGGGGAAAGAGCGAATAAGTGAAGTGGTGTTGGCCCTCGTCTGCCAGTGGGTCGGGAAACATCGGGCCACGCACCAAACTGAGCGCCAGGGTGTTTCCCAGCACCTCGTGACCATATTTGCCGTCGTTGAGGAGCGCTACGCCGTACCCAGACTCGGACAGGTCAGCCCAGCGGTGTCCACACACCTCGAAGCGGGCCATATCCCAGGACGTGTTGCGGTGGGTAGGCCGGGTTACGGCTCCAAAAGCCGTCTCAAAACTGGCGTAAGGTGCCTGAATTTGCAGCGGAAACAGCGCCCTGAGCAGGGTCCGGCGTTCGTGCCAGTCTAGGTGGGTTTCGATGTCCACTCGAGCCGAATGCACCCCCAGGCGGTAAATTTGCACCACCGTGCTCGAGCGCCATTTGCGCGTGACCCGGATTGAGGCGCGTAAAGGTCCGCGCTCGAGGATTTCGACGCCAGTCACCCCGAGCAGTTCCTCGCCGTCCTGAGCGATGCTGGTAGAGGTGTCCCAGGCTTCCCAATCCCGAGGCAGGTCTGGGTAAGCCACCAAACGGTTTCCCTGGCCCTCGAGAATGTCTCGACGGGCTTCGAGGTCGTACATGCGCCCAATCGTTCCGTCTGCTCCAATGTCTACCCGAACAAGCCCATTATCCAGCAAGAAAGAACTTTCGATTTGCTCGAGCCTGACCTCTTTCTTGAGCCTGACCTCATTCTTACCCTCGCGGTGAGGGGCGGGCGTGTTCGGGTTTCCAGAAATCAGCCTCGCGCCAGCCAGTTGGGGAATGGAGGGTCCGTCGTCCACCACCAGCAACCCCCCCTCGACCTGCTGAGTTCGCAGAGATTCACCCTCGAGATTCAAAACCGGACCCTGAACGCCAGGAAGAAGGGTCCAGAGCCTCCTCGAGCCAAGCGAAGGATTGAAAACGGTCCAGCCCTCTGCATTCGAGCAGGCCCGGTTTACTATTTCCCGAGCGTCCCCTATCACGCCCTCGAGTTCTGGGACGGCCACGGCGTAGACTTCACGAATGCTGGACCCCGGCAGGATGTCGTGAAACTGGTTGAGTAAAACGGTTTTCCAAGCCCCCTCGAGCGCCTCCTTTGGATAAACAGGTGGATACTCAGCGCTAGATAGCCACTTGAGACTTGAGAGAACCTCGGCCTCCACCAGTCGGTGTTCGGCTTCGCGGTTCAATTTTTTAATGCGCCCCTGAGAAGTGAGGGTGGCGCGGTGCAGCTCGAGGTAGAGTTCTCCGCGCCAAACGGGTAAATTCTGGCTGGGTAGGTCCGCAAAAAAATCGTCCACCCGGCGGTGCTCGAGGCGCGGCATGGCGGGATAGTCGCGCAGGCGCTCAAATCGCTCGAGGTGTTCTCTCGAGGGGCCACCCCCGCCGTCGCCGTAGCCGTAAGTAAACAGGCTCGAGGGCGCCCTGTCGCCCCACACCCGCAGGTTTTTGCCCCGGTAGTTCTGCCAGACCCCACTCAGGTCTCTGGGCTTGAACTCACCGTTATAGGCCCCGGTTCCGTCCCCGCCCCCTCCTGGATTGGAGAACGTGTGCGCGGTCACTCGAGTGCCATCCAGGCCCTCCCAGGCGAACAAATCGTGTGGAAAGCGGTTGGTCTCGTTCCAGCTCAGTTTGGTGGTAAAAAAGCCGGAAATTCCCGCTCCCATTAAAATCTGGGGCAGGGCCGGGGCGTAGCCAAAGGTGTCTGGCAGCCACAGTACGCTCGAGCGCCGCCCAAACTTTTGCTCGAAGTAGCGCTGTCCGTACAAGAACTGCCGCGCCCAGGACTCGCCGCTTATCATCTGACCATCGGGTTCCACCCAAGTACCGCCCACACTCTCTATGCGGCCCTCGAGCACCCTTTCCCGAACCCGAGCGAACAGCTCTGGGTCGTCCTGCTCAAGCCACGCATACGCCTGGGCCGAACTCCCATTGAAGGTGAAGTCCGGGTTTTCACCCATCAACTCGAGCACGGTGCGAAAGGTTCGCACGATTTTGCGCCGGGTTTCATGGACAGGCCAGAGCCAACCGAGGTCAATGTGGGCGTGGCCACTCACCGAGAGGTGGCCCTGGGGCGGATAGCGCACTCTCAGGCGCTCGAGTTCGACTTTTAGGTGTGCGCGAGCGCGAATCACACTGTCCCTGGCGGACTCTGGCAGCGGCTGTGCGGGCGGAAACTCTGGTAAGCGCCAGATTCCTGCCGCGTACCACTCGCCCAGAGTGTCGCGCCCACGCCCCAGCACTGCAAGGGTGTCACTGGGCCAC
>JACMOA010000175.1 GCA_014378225.1 Deinococcales bacterium
CGAGAGCAAGAAGATAGCCGGAGGCGCAAAACTTACCACTCAAAACTCACCACTCAAAACTCACCACTCAAAACCCATTACTTGAGGGCTGTATCAATCGCTCGAGCCACCGTACCGTAATCGTAAAAAGTCAGCTTCAAGCCATTTACAAACACCGTGGGGGTTCCGGTCACGCCTAAACGTCGGCCCAGCGCGTTGTCTGCGGCGACTATCTCTCGAGCGCCGCGTTCATCTATGCACTTACGAAGGTCGTCCCGGTTGACTCCATCCACATTTTCGGCAATCTCGGTAAGGTAACTGGGGGTGGCCCAGGTCAGGTTTTCAGCTTTCTGAGCGCGAAAAATGATTTCGGCGTAAGGCCAGAATAGCTCGGGTTTTTGTTGAAATACACACTGCGCCGCTTCCGCTGCGGTGGTGGCGTCCTCGCCCAGAAAAAGCAGGCTCCTGAAGCCGTAAAAAATCTTGTCCGTATCTATGTAGTTCGCTTTGATTTTGGGGAACACGTCCTGCTCAAAGTTTCTACAGTTGGGACACTTGAAGTTCTCGAATACCACCACCTGCACCTTTGCGGCGGTGCTGCCCAGCGTGGGTTGCTCTGCATTGAGCACGCCTAATTGGTTGATAACATCCTTGCTCGAGGCGACATTCTGAGCGGCCCTCTGGCTGTTGCGCCAAACCACGACGCCCACCACCACCACAGCTAATCCAATCAGAATCCCAACGAAAACTCGCTGACCGCCTGAACTGTCTCCCTTGTTTTGAGGGTTACGCTTTGTCATAGTCTCCTGATTACAATTTCCTGATTTAAGGTTGTGAGTTGGGGGGAGTAGGGGAGGAGGGGGTGGGAACCGGAGGAACAGTCGAAATGGGAACGGCTCGAGTGGGAAGGCTGCGGCGCACCCTGGCGCGGTTCAGCACAAAAACCAGCAGATGGTACAGCAGCACGAAACCCGCCCCCATCAAAATGGTGCCGATGAACACTCGAGGGAAGGGGTCGGCGGTCAGTAGTCTTAACACTGGGTCTACCTTGCCTACCCGGTCAATGCGCGTCAGCAGAAACTGAAACACAAACCACGGGGCGACGAACCCCGCCACGGCCAGCGGCAGGGCAAAAAGCCCACCCGAGTGCCGTACCAGCAGGTATACCCACAAACATCCGGTCAGCAAAGGAGCCACGGTCCACCACTGCTCTGGCACGCTGAGAAAAGCCAGCCAGCCAATCGGAATGCCCAGATAGGCAAACCAGCCACCACCCAGTTCGTCCAGCAAAATCACACCCAGAATCCACCCGCCCACCAGTGCAGCCCAAGGTTGGGTGCTAAACCCCATCAGCCACACCAGGACACCCAGCAGCAGGATACCGCGCAGCCACGCCCAGCCGTGGCGGGAGCGCTCTGAGCGAGGTTTCAGCCTCACTCGAGGGCGAACACGCACTTTCTCCGGTGGCACAGCGGGCGGCTTACCAGAGGGTGAGTTTTGGGGCAGAGGGGCGGATGGGTCGGACATCTTGTTCTTTTATAGCACTCTGGGGATGGATTTGGCATGAAGGTGCTGAGTTGAGATACACAATTATGGGGGTTTCACCCGTTCGCTCGAGACAAACGGAGGCGCAACATTCGCAATTCTTAACCCAAAACTCAAGCCATTCTAAACCGCTCGAGCGCCCCTAAATCCAGTTCAACCCCACGCAAATCCTCGAGCTTTAAAAAGCCGTCGGTCAAAACGGGATTAGGCGCGGCAATGTCGCCCTCGAGTTTGAGAAAAAAGCTCAGCTCGGACGCTTTATCTACCCCCTCGAGCGAGGCGAACAGCGCAGAGAGTCGGGTGCTCAGTAAACTTCCTGCCTGAGAGCCAATCATCACCGACTTTCCAGCACTTTTGGCCAGCTCGAGCATTTTCAAACTTTCACTAAAACCGGTGCGGGCGGTTTTGATGTTCAGGATGTCAAAGGTATCAAAGTCCAGTTCGCGCTCGAGGGCCGCCAGTGTAAAGCAAGAATCGTCTGCAATGAGCGGTAAAATCTCGAGTTTTCTTAAGTTTGCTCGAGCGCGTAATTGATGCACGGGCAGCGGCTCTTCCACCCAGAGTAGGCCAGCTTCACGCATGGCCTCGAGCACTTGAGGCGCACTTTTCACATTCAAGGTTTCGTTGCTGTCGGCGTACAGCTCCAGGTCTGCCCACTCACCACGTAAAATACCTACCAGCTCGAGGTCTTTGGTGTAATCGCGCCCCACCTTGACCTTAAGGGTTCGTACCCCTTGCTCATAAACGGCGCGGGCCTCCTCCAGCATGTCCGTCAGACTCGAGATGCCCAGGATGTAGGAAACTTTGATTTGCCTCTTTGGTCCGGCGAAATGGTCAAAGAGGTTCTGACCCCTCGAGCGAAATCGGGCGTCCCATAGGGCCATATCCAGCCCACCTTTGGCGGTGTGGTTAAAGGTCAGGGTTTTAAAGGCTCGAGCAATTCCCTCCTCGTCTTCAATGTCCAGGCCCTCGAGCGAAGGGGTCAAATGCTGCACCGCGCCTGCAATGCTTTGCGGGGTTTCGCCGTAAATGGTGGGCCTCGAGAGCGCCTCACTCACACCCACGGTGCCGTCGGTCAGCGTGACCTTTAGTAAACTGTGCTCAGCATGGGTCAGGCTCGAGTGCGCTCCCCAGCGCAGCGCACTCTTCAGAGGCAGGCGGAAAGCGGTGGATTCAATCTGGCGGACTTGGGGCATACCCTCGAGTGTACGGTTTGGGGCGAGATTCGTCTAATCCGGTAGCTGCCTTTCCCAATCTGAGCGCTAAACTACACCTCATGACCCTAGCCGTTTTTGGACACCAGAACCCCGA
>JACMOA010000176.1 GCA_014378225.1 Deinococcales bacterium
AGACCGCCATCAGCCACGCTGAAATCTGATAATCCGGCACTTCTCCACGGGTAAAGCCCAGAATGAGCTGCTCGAGGTCGGCGCTCGAGTGTTCACCGCCGTCGCGTTTTAGGGCAATCAGGTCAGGAATTCGCATGGCAATAGCCTACAGCTTGAACACCGAAATCTGAGGTCAACGACGGGATTTGACCCCTCGAGCAATCAGGTAGCCCAGGGCTACACCTACCAGCACCGAAATCAGCACCACCCAACCTGTGGCGATGGCAATTCCGTTGTACGCCACTCCAGGAGAGCGAAAGGTAACGACACCGAAAAACCACAGAATAGTCGTTCCCAAGCGCAAATTCTGCACTACCATAATCAATATAATCAGCGCCAAAACTCCGGCAGTGATTTGCAAGGGTCCGATGGCGGCTCGGCGGCGTGCGGGAGGGTTTGAAGGAGTCTGAGGATTCATAGCTTACTGTACGCGCCCTCGAGCGCTCGAGTTCCGTGGTTCAAGAACAGGCCAAGAACCAGTGTGCACATCGTTTTGTGCCAAAGAAAAACCCCCGCTCGAGAGCGAAGGCGTTTGGTGACCCCAACGGGATTCGAACCCGTATGTCTACCTTGAAAGGGTAGTGTCCTAACCGTTAGACGATGGGGCCGTCCCCATTGGCACACTTGGATGCCGTTTGCGCACGTAAGCGCGAAGAAGACAGTACAACATGACTCTTAAAAACGCAAGCCCCCGCCCGGGCCTAAACAGACCTAATCTCCCTTGCCCCAGACGCCGCCACTCGGACGCAGAGAGTCTCGCTTGCGCCCCGAAATGGGTCTAGCGCTGCCCGGTTTCCCAGTACCCGATTCGCTTGGCAATATTCACGATGTGGTCCCCCAAGCGCTCGAGCGAACGGGCCATACGGTTGATTTTGAGGCTGCTGGACAGGCTGCGCGGGTCCTCGAGAATGCGGGTCAGGCTCGAGCGCTGGAGTTGCTCGTAAAGCGAGTCTATGTCGTCGTCCATCTCGCGCACGGTTTCGGCAGCCGCCAGGTCCTGCTCGGTGTAGGCGTAGCTCATGCGCTCGAGCATGTCAGCCAGCCTGCCCAGCATGGGAAGCACGTCGCCGCGTGCCGAGGGCTTCAGGTCACCGGACAGGTCTTCGAGGTCGGCAGCGATGTGAACTGCGTAATCGCCCACCCGCTCGAGGTCGGTGAGGCTTTTGAGAATCAGCAGGAAGAAGCGCAAATCTTTGGCCATCGGTTGATGGCGGGCGATGGCGTTGAGACAGGCCGACTCGAGTTCAATTTCGATGCGGTCCACTTCCAGGTCCAGAATTTTGATTTTACGGTGCAAACCCAGCAGGGAGCCGCTGGCCAGGGCAGAGCGAATTTTGCTGATTTGCTCGAGGGTTAAACTCTGCATTCTCAGAAAATCAACCGAGATGTCGTGGATGGCACTGTCGAAAACTTCACGCATAATTTACCTTATTGCTGCGGGAGCAGCGTACCGCCTTTCACGTCTCGAGCGAATTTTACCCCAAAGAGGTCAAATCACTTGCACCGGACTTGCGGGAGAGAGGGCGGGTCGTGAAACAGCGGACAAGCGGGGGAATTCCCCTTCACAGTTGCAAAATGTAGGCCCGAGGTGTCAGAACCCGGTCAGGAACCTGAACCGCTGTCCGTCAAAGTTTGGAGAAGTGGTCTTGAAAATTCAATTGTGCTCGAGGGGGTTTGAGTCAAGTGGTGTGGGATGCAGGGTTCAGGATTGAACCGGGTTGGAGCCGGGGCATTCCTTTTTAACTGCTCTAAACCAACCGGATAGAAACCTCTCCGTTGCGCTTCTCAACCCCAGACTTTATATTGGAGCATTCAAATTGAACCCAGTCTAAGAAGTGTGTTAGCGTGAACCTATGAACCCGCCTACACCCCTGCTCGAGGGCTTGCACAGCTTCAAGCTTCCTATTCCCTACCCGATGAAAACTGTGACCGTGCTCGTTTCCACGGCTTCACCCATCACGCTGATAGACACGGGAGTAAACCACCTGGAAACCCAGGTGGCGCTCGAGGAGCATTTGAAATCGCTGGGATTGACTGTGCTAGACCTCGAGCGGGTGATTCTGACCCACAATCACCCGGACCACAGCGGACTTTCCGGCTGGATACAGCGCCAGAGCGGGGCCAAGGTGCTGATGTTGGACCACGAAGTTCAGGACAGCGCCCATTACCTCTCGAGCACGTGGTTCAAACCGCACCTCGAGCACCTGACCGCGCACGGCCTGCCGCCCGAACTGGCCCCCACGCTCGAGGGGTTTCAGAAGTCCCGCGCCGAAATCGATTTCCCCGAAACGGTGCAGACTTTGCAAGCGGGCGACACCCTCGAGCTGGTGGGTGAACGCTTTGAGGTGCTGTGGATGCCGGGACACTCGGATGGACACCTCACACTTTGGTCCGCAAACAGCGGCCTGCTGATTGCTGGAGACGTGCTGCTCGAGCGAATTACCCCGCACATCGGGCTTTACGCACGCGGCAGACCGGACCCACTGGGCGATTATCTGACTTCGCTCGAGCGCATTGTGGCACTCGAGCCGCGCTCCACGGTAGTGGGGCATTATGGCCCGACTATTGAAGGCGGCGCAGTGCGGGCCAATCAGATTCGGGAACATCACCATGAACGTCTGGAACACCTGCAAACCCTCCTCGAGCGCCCTTTAGGCGGATTCGAGGTTTCGCTCGAGCTATTCAGGCGCGAACTTCCCGCGTCAGGGCGCAGATTTGCACTCACCGAAACCCTGGCCCACCTCGAGCACTTGAGATTGCGTGGGGTTCTGAGGCGAGAGTGGGTGAACGAGGGCTGGCTTTACGCGAAAGTTTAGTGACTTGCGCCGCTTTGCAGGGGCCATCTCGCCAGAGAGTCCTCGAGCCTGCTTTCTCACAAGCCCCTGAAAAGTCTGAGCTACACTGAAATCACTTTGAAGCGCTTTACATCACACTTATTAGGATTTATCGCCGTAGGTGCGATTCTTTTTGGCTCTGGCCGCGCAGCGCCGCGCAGCTTTCAATACCCCGATTACACCCGTGTGGTGCTGGATTTACCCCGTTCAATCCAATTTAAAGTGCTCGAGGGGTCCAGTAGCCTCAACATCGCCATCAAAGGGGTTTCTCTGCCTGCCGAGAGCGGTTTTTTTGATAGCCGGGAACTCAGTGGTTTCCGGGTGTCCTCGAGCGGAGGCGATTCTAAATGGACCTTGTTGATTAGAAAAGGTGAAAAACCTCATCGGGTCTTTCTGCTCAAAGACCCGGACGGCAAAGCCCGTTTGGTGGTAGATTACGGCACCACAGGCGGACCCACACCCACCGCTTTGAATCTGCCCAAAGCCAAAACTGCACTTCGCACCAACATGCGAGTGGTGCTGGACCCCGGTCACGGCGGCACGGATAGCGGCATGAACGGTTATGTAATGGAAAAGGAACTCACCCTGGACGTGGCCAAGCGGGTGGGAAAATTGCTCGAGGATTCGGGGGTGGAAGCGGTTTATACTCGCAGCACCGACACCCAGCTCACCCTGGACTACCGCGCACGGCAGGCCAACGCGGGAACGGTCAACGCCTTTGTGAGCATTCACGTCAACAGCGCGGCCTCCTCGAGCGCACAAGGCATTGAGACCTTTGTATTCCGACGTCCGCTGGATAAAAGCAGTCGTAGCTTGGCGGTCAAAGAAAACGGGGGCGGCACCCAGGGCGAGGCCGTCACCAAAAAAGCTGAAACGCTGGCCTCTAACCTGATTGGCAATTTACTGGCCAGCAGCAACCTCGAGCTGTCCAGAAGTATGGCCCAAAGAGTACAGGGCAAGCTGATTGCCAACACTGCTGCGGTCAACCGAGGGGTCAAAAGCGATTACTTTTATGTGATTCGCTTTGCACACACTCCCGCTATCTTGATTGAGACGGGCTTTGGTAACCATCCGGTGGAAGGCCGCAAACTGGCGACGGACGCTTACCGCGACATCCTTGCTGAAGCTATTGCCGATGGAATCCTGGAGTTTTTAAAGGTGAAGTAAAGGATTTTGAGTGCTCGTGGGTCACTCGTCACACTAAACGGCATTGCAAAAGATTGCTCGGGCAGGACTATCCTTGTGCAGAACGACATTTGCTTCTCTCATCATTCAGGGGTCCTTATACCGAGTACCGTGACAAGTGACCCACTCGAGTTCCCTTGCTCAATTTGAGGTCGTTTTCCTAAGATTGTGTCAATGCTTATACTGTCAACGCTTAGTCAGCTTGTCTAGTTTTCTAGTCGCGCTCGAGAACCCGTCTCACCGCATCCGGGTAAAGCGCGTGCTCGAGCAAAAGCAAGCGCTCAGACAGGCTTTCTACCGTATCCTCCGGCAAAATCTCGAGCTGGTCTTGTAGCACTATTTCACCGCTGTCCAGGCCAGAGTCCACAAAATGAACCGTGGCCCCTGTGTACCGTTCCCCCGACTCGAGCGCCTGTTTCTGGGCCTTAAGACCTTTAAATTTGGGTAGGAGCGAAGGGTGAATATTCAGCATTTTCCCGGTCCAACGTTCGGTAAATTCACTCGAGAGCAACCGCATAAATCCAGCCAGACAAATCAAATCTATTGGGGAGTTCTCGAACAGGCGCTGAGCTTCAGTCTCAAACTCGAGTTGACCGCCTTTTTTCCAGGGAATGTAAACCGCCTCTACACCCACATTTTTGGCCCGCTCGAGCGCATAAGCACCAGGTTTGTTGGAAATGACCAACACGATTTCTGCCAGGGTGTGATGAACTGGAAACGCCTCGAGCAGCGCCTGTAAGTTGCTACCCCGTCCAGAGGCTAAAACCGCGATTTTTTTGGAAGTCATGAGCAGAGTTTAAATCAGAGAGGACGCTCGAGCAAAAATCTTTTTCGGTCTGCGATATGCTATCTTCACACTCGCCTATGACCGCCACAGACCCTCCGCTCGAGCGCACCGAATCCCAGCCTGTTCCCCAGACCCGGCTCGAGTTTCTGGACCTGTTTCGGGGCCTAGCTATTCTGGCGGTGGTGGGCATTCACGTCAGCGGTCACGCGCTACGAATTCCGGGACTTGCACCGGGAACACTCGAGATTTTGCAGACCCTCAACCGGACGCTTCAGTTTGCGGTTCCCAGCTTTTTGTTTATGACTGGCCTGGTTTTTGCGTATCAGTACGCCCATAAACCACTCGAGCCGCTCAGTTTCTACCGTAAACGTCTCACCTCAGTAGTCCAGCCCTATCTGGTCTGGACCGTGCTTTACGCGCTGTTCACCGCACTGGCTTCACGGCTGAGCCTGCAAAACCTGCTCGAGCCAGAACGATGGCTGGGCTGGATTTTAACCGGGAAGGCGTTTTTCCACCTGTATTTTATGGTGATTGTGATTCAGTTTTATCTGATTTTTCCGCTTATCATGCCCATTTTTAGAAACCGAGGTCGTTTTGAATGGCGCTCGAGCGTGCTTACCGTACTGGGCATTGTGGCGCTACAGATAGGGTTTTACTGGCTCAACAGAGTGTATTTTCGCCTGCCCCACATTGGGACCGTAGTGCTGTGGCACATGATTCCACTGGGTCTAGGTCTGTGGATTGGCTCGAGCCTCAAAGACTGGCCCCGGCTGTGGGTTCGCGCAAGGGGGCCACTTTTACTTTTACTGGTTTTGGCGGGTGCGTGGTACGTTCCCATCGCTCTGAACGTGTTGCGCAAACTCCCCGTCAACACTTTTGCAGCGGCCCTTTCTGGCTGGCTTTACGCCGCAGCGGTGGCGCTGTTAGTGCTGGGTTTTAGCCACTGGCTCGAGGGCCGATTCAGCTTTTTCAGACCGCGCTTTTACACTTTTCTACTCACTCTCGGAACCTACAGCCTACACATCTACCTGATTCACCCCGCCGTGATGAAAGTGCTCGAGCTGATAGGAAAAAATGGACTGGGCTTCCTCGAGCGCCTGAGTGGACATAC
>JACMOA010000177.1 GCA_014378225.1 Deinococcales bacterium
AAAGTTACCCAGTTTGACCTTGCCGCCCGAAGCCTTGCTCAGCTTCTCGGCAGAGTCAGCAAACTCCATCCAGGTGGTAGGAACCTTGATTTTGTACTGGTCCAGAATTTTCTTGTTGTACATCATGGCAAAGGGGCCACCGTCTTGCGGGATGGCCCAGGTGCTCGAGCTACCCGCCTGAGACTGGCTCCAGGTCCAGGGTACAAACAAACTCTTGACTTTGGCCGCCCCAAGTGTGTTCAGGTCGGTCAGACCGCCCGTATCCACGAAGGTAGGCAGAAAGCCGTACTCAATCTGGGCCACATCCGGCGCACCACTTCCGGCTTTGAGCGAGGTCAGGAGCTTGGTGTAAGTGGCCTGACCACCACCCAGGTTGGTCACTTTGATTTGAATGTTGGGGTAACGCTTCTCAAAAAGCGTAGCGGTTTTCTCTAAACCGGGAACCCAGCTCCACACCTCGAGCGTGATTTTACCGCTTTCTGGGGCAAACTGAGCCAGAGGTGGCTCTTTAAAGGTTTGGGCGCTGGCAAAAGCGCTCACGAGCAGGGTTAAGGCGACTAATTTCTTCATGGTGACTCCTATGGGAGAAGAGGGCAAGGGGTGAGTGGGGTCGAGTGAAAAACTCGAACATAGAAAGGGGTTTAATCGAAGTTATCTGGTAACTACTCAGCACGCTTAACAGGGCAAAAATCTATTTCTTGACCGCTTTATAAACAGAATACTCCAGAAGATTTCGGCCAAAGCTAAAATACACGGGACTACCAATTTTTATTGCCCGAGGCGTGGTTTTTGCGTACTAGAATTGCTCGTTTAGTTGAATGGGCGCATTACCCCCTGCTGAGTAGTTAGGTTGTCTGTACGATTACTTTACTCCACATTAATGCACGATGTACATAGGAAAGATGAGTGCTAGAGACTCTACTCAACACCTGCATAATCCTCTCAAACCAGTTGAAGCTCCAGGCCCACACCACGTAGATTCTGGACCTCGCTCGAGTGAGCTTTAGCGTCAGTAATAAGAGACGTGATTCTAGAAAGAGGTGCGATAAAGGCTGGACAGGTTTGACCCAACTTGCTGTGGTCGGCCAGCACGTAAACTTTTCCCGAGCACTCCGCTACATAGCGCTTGATTTCGGCTTCTGGCAAATTGGTGTTGCTAACACCCTCGAGACTGACCCCATTGCAGCCCAAAAACGCTTTGTGAGGCCGTAATTTTGAGAGCAGCTCGAGCGCCAAAGGATTGACCAGGCTGTGCTGGAGGGGCCGCAGGGTGCCCCCCGTAACCACCACAGTCACATTGGAAAAGCGCTCGAGTTCCAGGGCAATGTTAAGTCCGTTGGTAATCACCGTAACATTTTCTAGGCGGCTAGGCAGATGGCGCACCATCTCAGACACAGTGCTACCCACGTCCATAAACAGCGTATCACCACTTTCAATCAGGTTGGCCGCCGCCTCGCCAATGTGTTTTTTGGCCAGCACATGCAGGCGGCGGGTCTGCTCGAGCGGTTGCTCAATACGACTCAGCATCGGGCGGGTGGCTCCACCTCGAGTGCGGTGAATGCGTCCCTGAAGGCGCAAAACCTCTAGGTCGCTGCGGATGGTGACGGCGGAAACTTCGAGCAACCCAGCCAGCTCGAGCACCGTCACCGAGTCTCGGCGTTCTATTTCGGACAAGATAATGTTTAGGCGGGTTTCCATAAAGGCTAGGTCAAGGGTCCTCGAGCCGTGAAGCGCTCACCTCAATGTGCTCGAGGTTTGAGCAGAGTTTCATTAGTTTCACTTCTTTCAAAAGATTAGAGTTTGCAAGGTGAAACTGTCAAGGTCTCGGCTTACAGCTTTGGCCCTAGATTTGTAAAAAGCTTTGATAGACAGCTTTTCTCGAGTTGGCTTGTTTTAGGTTATGGGTTGTCAGAGTTTCAAAGCACTCGAGACGTTTTAATTTGACGAACCAGATAAATCAGGCCCTCGAGCTACGAAGGCAGGATAAAAACTAAAAACCCCTAAACTAAACCCTATGAAGGCTTTTCTACTCGCCCACCCCGCTGGACACTCGCTCTCGCCGCTGCTACACCGTGCCGCATTTGAATACGCCGGACTCGAGGGCGAATACACCGCTCTGGACGTTCCACCCGAGAACTTGAAAGCGGCGCTTGAAGGTCTAAAATTCCCGGATATTCTGGGATGCAATCTCAGCTTGCCACACAAAGAAACCGCACTTTCGTATTTGGATTCGGTCTCGAGCGAGGCGCAAATAATTGGCGCAGTCAACACCGTGGTTCACCGTCACGGAAAATTACACGGCCTGAACACCGACGCTTCTGGTTTTTTAGCGGCGCTCGAGGAGGAAGGCTACCGTGCGGGTGGCATTGCGGTGGTATTGGGTGCAGGCGGCGCAGCGCGAGCGGCGGTGTACGCGCTCGTAAAAGCCGGAGTCGAAGTGTGGCTGTATAACCGTACCCTCGAGCGTGCGCTTTCACTGCAATCTGAACTAGCCCCTCAGGGACGTACTTTTGTTAAACAGAGCGGTATTCCCTGGCGAGCGGTAAACTTGTTGGTCAACTCGAGCAGTGCGGGGCTGAATCAACCCGATGAATCTCCGCTTGAGGGGGCTTTGCTCGAGGATTTTCCCAGATTGGCTCCCGGCGCTCTGGTCTACGATATGGTTTATAAACCGCTGCAAACCCGCCTGGTTCGGGACGCTCGAGCACAGGGATTAAAAGCCCAGTCTGGGCTAGGGATGCTGGTCCATCAGGCGCGGCTGGCTTTTTTGGAGTGGACCGGGCGCGAGGTTCCGGCGGCAGTGATGCTCGAGGGCTTGGTGGGAAAGGTGGGCTAGGCTAGGCCAGCAGACGGACTCGAGCGGAGATTCTCAGCGAACTTATCCTCCCTTGTGGGAGTTTGTATGCATTTCATGAAGTCTTAGCCCTGAACTCAGCGCTATGCTGTGATGCGGACCTCGAGTGAATACCCCCCTTTAGTTTGAATCGTTCTCGAGGATTTCAACCCATCCTTCTGTCCATCACTCCTGCCTTTACTGTTTCAACCCCCCTGGTTCAAACCCTGCTCTCTGCCTCATGATGCGTAACTCTCCCCTTCGTACCAGCCGCGTTCCACTTTTTTTGTTGGCGCTCACCCTGCTCAGTACCTTGCTGGCTACTTACCTCACCTCGCGGAGTGTGCAGCGAGACGAACAAGGGCGCTTCAGGAGTGAGGTTGCCACGCTAAAGGGCTTAATTGAGCGGCGTTTTG
The DNA here is from genome assembly GCA_014378225.1 of Deinococcales bacterium. Lineage (GTDB taxonomy): Bacteria > Deinococcota > Deinococci > Deinococcales > Deinococcaceae > JACMOA01. Next base: position 3,250 of record JACMOA010000177.1, read on the forward strand.
CGGCCTACGAGGACGTACTAAACGGTGTCAGAGGGCTGTTTGTGGCCAGCGAAGATGTGGGACGACGGCAGTTTGCCACCTACGCCGACAGTCTCGAACTGCGCCGCCGCTATCCGGGTATTCAGGGTCTGGGTTACAGCCGCACGGTGCGAACAGCCGAACTCGAGGGGTTTGAAAAACAGCAGGTGGCTCGAGGGGATAAGAATTTTGCGGTGTACCCCCAAAGTGTGCGCGAAGTCTATCAACCCGTGACTTACCTGGCTCCGCTGGACAACCCCAACCGAGTCACCATTGGCTTTGACATGTTCAGTGAACCGCGCCGCCGTGCTGCTATGAATGCAGCGCGGGACGACGGTAAAACAGTGGCTACCGAAAGTGTAATCCTCACCCAGGAGCAGTTCGAGCGCGATAAACAGCAGGGCTTTTTGATTTATACACCGCTCTACAACCCAGAGGCGGTCCTGTTTACCCGCCTTCAGCGCCGCGCCGCACTGCGGGGGTTTGTATACATCGCTTTCCGGGTCGAGGATTTCATTGTAGGTATAGACGGCCTGACGGGTAAGGGGGTGGGGTTCGAGCTTTTTGGCTCTGAAAAACCCGACCACGCCGTCTTTTTGTACCGCAGCTACGCTCCGGGTGACGCGCTCGAGCGCTATACCCAGGACGCTACGCTCGAGGTGTCAGGGCGCACCTGGCTGGTGCGGGCGGGTACGCTCAAGGGTTTTGTGGAACCTGCACCGTGGAGCACCGTCTGGGTGGTACTGGTTTCAGGTTTGCTTATCAGTCTGCTTATTTTTTCGCTGAGTTCGGCCCAGAGCCGCGCCCGATTGCAAGCTGAAACCATGAGTTCACGCCTTCAGAGTTCTCAAAGTGCGCTCAACCGCGCTCGTGCAGAGTTTGAAACCATGTTCAGCGCGATGGCTGATGTTGCGGTGCTGTTTAACAAAAACGGTCAGGTCATTCGCAGCAACGCCGCGCTGTGGAACACCTTTGGTCTCAACCCAGAGCGCTTCAAAGGCCACCCCATCGAAGACCTTTACGCCGAGGCCAGACCCGAGCGAGCCAGCCGCTTCCGGGCCGATTACCGCCGGGTAGACGGGACGCAGTTTCCCGGTGAAACGCACCGCAGCGCGGTTTACAGCTCTACCGGAGAAATCGTAGGGTATGTGGAAATCATCCGCGACATCACCGAAACCCTGGCTGCCGACGCGGCGCTACAAAACGCGCTGAACATGCAGCGCACCTTTCTGGCCGAGACCAGCCACGAACTGAGAACGCCACTCACCGGGGTGCTGGGGTATCTACGCCAAGCCTTGCGGGCCTCCGAAAACAGTCCCGCCGCCAAACCTCCGCTCGAGGACGCTATTCGGGTGGGCGAAAGTATGTCACGCCTGGTAGCGGACCTGCTTCAACTCTCGAGGGGAGAGATGGTGCAGGAACACATTCCGCACTTTGTGGACCTCAGCAAACTGGTGGAGCAGGTGGCGCGGGACCACAAGATACGCTCCCGCATTGAGGACCCGGAACTCGAGACCATTGGAGACCCCTCGAGACTGAACCAGATGCTGGCCAATTTGATTGGTAACGCCATCCGGGTCTGCGGCGACCCCAACATGGTGTGGGTGCGGGCTTACCGCGCCAGCAAAAGTCAGGTGGCGCTCGAGGTGGTGGACTGCGGTCCCGGCATCCCTGACGACCTCAAGGCCCGCATCTTTGAAAAGTTTTACCGAGGCAAGGAAGCGGGCAGCGCGGGTCTGGGTCTCACCATCTCTATGCAGATTGCCAGGGCACACGGCACTGCAATTAGCGTCCACGACACACCAGGCGGCGGGGCTACCTTTCGTATTCTGCTAGACGCCCTGACCGACGACGATGATGTCTAATCGAGGCAAACGATAAAACCCCCAGAACGGAGGTTTTATCACTAAGGTTAAACTCACTTGGTTTTCTTGGGACGGCCCACTTTTCCAGTTCCTGCGGTGGCTTTAGCCCGACCAGACCCCAGTTTCTGGCCTTTGGCCTGACTGGCCCGCATCCGTTCACGGGTACGCTGAGCGGCTTCCTCGAAGCTGAGGTCTCCTTTGACGTAAGCATCGAAGCTGGGCTTCAAACGCGGTCTGCGCTTGTTCTGCTCTAGCTGTTCGTTGACGTCGCTGAACCACGCCTCAAAATCGGCGGTGGGTGCGAAAATCATGTCTTTGTAGTCCTTGTTGTAAGTGCCGCCCTCTCCACCTCGACGCGAGTAGACTTTGGGATAAGCCACCCGTTCTGGTAAGTCAGCAGCATCGAACATGCCTTCGCGCACGGCAGTGCGAAATTCACGCACGAAGATATCACTGCGTTGCGGATTGCTGAGTTGCTCGACCTGCTCACTGAGTTTACGGTAATCCATATATCCTCCGGTTTAAAGTTCTAGTGTATTATGACGCATCAACCCACACTTTGTAAATACCCACTCCATTGATAGCAGCTCTGCTCGAGTTGAATGAGTTTGGGCAGCGCTCTACAAAACGAAAGTTCGGATTGAACCCTCCGCACGCTCGGATAAAAATAAGCGCAAGAA
>JACMOA010000178.1 GCA_014378225.1 Deinococcales bacterium
CCTGTCCGCCTCACAGGCTGGGCCGCTGCCCTAATGCGCTCGAGCGGTATGTCCCATGGTTCTTCTGGTTCCCGCTCAACCAGACAAAAGCGACCAAACAACAGCCAATCGCTCATCTCTATCGCTCGAGAGTAAGAATGCAAGATTCCAGACGCTCTAAAACCGAACAACGCGCCTACCTCGAGCGCCGAAATGCCCTGTGGCAAAAACTCCGCCTGCTCGAGCCGGGAGACGAGGGTGTGGAAGAATTATTGCTCGAGCTGGCCCAATTCACCCGGCAAACTCGAGTGGAGATATGGCGAGGTTTAGGGTGGGTCGAGTATGAGCAGGGTTGACAGGAGAAGTGCTCGAGCCAAAATTTCTGGCTCGAGCACTTCTCCTTAAATTTTTTCCTTAAATTTTCTCGTTCTTATTTCGCCAGTTTCCAGGTCGCGCTGGTGGGCAGGCTCGAGATGGCTGCGTATGCGGTTTTAATCCCACTGGCATCCACGGAATTGACCGTGCGGCTGAGTAGGTTCCAACCTGCCTCGAGCTTGACGGTCCAGGCACTGGTTACAGAGGTTTTGCTGCGCGTACCCACGCAGGTGCTGCTGCCCGCCAGGGCAACGGGTTTGGCCGTGTAAACCCAGCTCACCCAGACGTCCCCAGCTTTGGCTTTTTTGCTAACCGAATCTAGCGATAGTGCGCCAAACACGCCTCGAGCGTCGCTGACGGGCAGCGAGATGATGTTGAGCCAAGCGCCATCGGCAGGCGTAACCGTGGGCTTTGTGGTACAGCTTTTGAAAAAGTTGGTGATGGAACCCAGACGCTTGGCGTCTACGGTGGGCAGGGCAAGGCTAAATTTGCCATCTGCTCCAATCTGAGTGCTCGAGAGCACGCTGCCGCGTCCGCCCAGCACCAACAGGCTAGGGTCGCGTTTGTATCCGGGAATGGTTCCCTCGAGCTTGGTCACGGTGGCTGCGAGGGTACTGGGCAGCAGTAGGGCGGCCACCAGGGGTATGAAAAATTTAACGTCCACAGCCCATATTACAATCTCGAGCAACGTGAAGTGTATGAAGCGTCATGAGAAAAAGGGGTGGTTTACGGGCTGAGGGGGGTGGGTTTCGCTCGAGTTAGGGTCAGAAGCAGTGAATATTTGTGTAGGGTTTGCCATTTGCCCAGCGTAAAGTGCCCAATACGCTACACTCGAGCGCATGAGTACCCGTACCCGCATTGCCCCCAGCCCCACCGGAGACCCCCATGTGGGAACTGCGTATCAGGCGCTGTTCAACTACGTTTTCGCTCATCAAAACGGTGGTCAGTTTATTGTTCGCATCGAGGACACAGACCGTAACCGCCTGGTTGAAGGCGCACTCGAGGGCATTTTGGACATGCTCGAGTGGTTGAACCTGCCCCCACATGAAAGCCCTACCGTGGGCGGCCCACACGCACCCTACATTCAGAGTGAGCGGGCCGAAAAGCACCGTCAATACGCGCAGCAGCTTGTGGACGCGGGTAAGGCTTACCTAAGCTTTGAAACTCCCGAAGAACTCGAGGAGATGCGGGCTGCCGCTGCCGCTCGGGGAGATGAGTACGGAGGTTATGACCGCCGTTACCGCACCCTGGACCCGCTCGAGGCCCAAAAGCGTGCGGACGCGGGAGAGAGTTACGTGGTGCGGCTCAAGGTTCCGCTCGAGGGTGAAACGGTAGTTCAGGACCTTTTGCGCGGGGCAGTCACCTTCAAAAATAGCGAACTGGACGATAAAATCCTGCTCAAATCTGACGGCTTTCCCACCTACCATCTGGCCGCCATGTGTGACGACTTCGATATGGGCATTACCCACGTTATTCGCGCCGAGGAGTGGCTGGTAAGCACCCCCATTCACATCCAGATTTACCGCGCTTTCGGCTGGCCAGAGCCGCAGTGGATTCATACGCCGTGGCTGCTGGGGGACGGCGGTAAAAAGCTGAGCAAGCGCACCGGAGATGTCTCGGTAAAATCTTACCGCGCTAAAGGCGTGCTGCCCGAGGCGTTGCTGAATTACCTGGGCATGATGGGCTGGTCCATGCCAGACGGACGCGAACTTTTTAGTGTTCAAGACATGGAGGAGCACTTTTCCTGGGAGCGCGTCTCGCTGGGCGGCTCCATCTTTGATTTTGCCAAGCTCAAGTGGCTCAATGGTAAGTACATCCGCGAGGTTTTGAGTCTCGAAGAGCTGGCCTCGAGACTGCACGCCTACCTGCTCGAAAATAGCCTGCTCGAGAATGGCGAAACCCTCGAGCTGAATACCACATTCCGTCAGGTGGTCAAGATGCTGACCCCGCGCATGGATTTGTTTTCAGAGTTCATGGCTAAAACCCACTATTTCTGGTCCGAGGACTTCGAGTACACCGAAAAAGCGCGGGGAGTGCTCGAGAGCAGCAGAGAAGTCCTCTCGGATTTGCTCGAGCGCCTTAGCACGCTCGAGAATTTTTCCCCAGAAGTCACCCACGATTTTTTTCAGGCTTACGCGCTCGAGAAGGGAATCAAGCTGGGCAAGGTGATGTCACCCCTGCGTGCGGCGGTGGCCGGCACGCTCGAGAGTCCTGAAATGGGTCCCATGCTCGAGGCGTTGGGCAAAGAAAAGGTTCTGGCGCGGGTTAGGAGGGCGCTCGAGTTTTAGAGAGGTGGGTTTGGGCGCTCGAGCGGGAGCTGCTCTCAGATGAACTCGAGGCCCCCCATCAAAGGCCGCAAAGTTTCCGCTAAATACACTCGCCCATCAGCCTGCTGATGATTCTCTACAAAAGCCACCAGCAAGCGCGGGGTGGCAATTCCGGTGTTATTGAGCGTGTGCGCGGTCTGTACTTTCCCTTCTGAGTCGCGGTAACGCAGTCCGGTGCGCCGCGCCTGCCAGTCGCCCAGATTGCTGCATGAATGGGTTTCACGGTAGCGCTCCTCACTGGGAATC
>JACMOA010000179.1 GCA_014378225.1 Deinococcales bacterium
CCATTCCTAGTTTTTCATGATGTCCTCGAGTGACAAAGCTGTTTCATCAAAAAACTTTTGATGGATGAATATGGGTAGAAAGACGTGTTCCCATCTCCCAACTATGCTCAGACAATAATAACAGCTTAAATGTTACAAGTTCCTTACATATCTTATTTTTTACTCATTGTAAACTGCGATAGAAACGTAATTTTTAGTAGGTTGCAGTTCTCGATGAAATATATAGTTCAGACTGTTTCATAAAGTCTATAGGACCGTCTGTTTGTTGCGTGTCCAAACTCAATCCAGATGTACACTTAACTCACGCTCGAGGGCGTTTAATCGGTCTTCCTCGAGCGCAGCTTTTTGAGGTTTGCCAAAAGTTTGACCCAGTGGAACCCAGGAAATGCAGCCCAGATACCCTTCGGTCTCCATCAAGCAGATTTCACGCTCGAGCGGATAAACGCGCAACAGTAGGGCGTGTATCCAGGGTTTATTGCGGTACTTAAAACGGGCCTCAATGCTCGAGGCGGTCAGCGGTTGAAATGGCTCGAGGATGAGGGCCTGCTCGAGACTTTCTATCTTCCACACCTTCACGACCTCGGCAAAGGCAGGAATGCACACCTGACCAAACTGGGGTGATGGGCGCAAATTGGGCCGGAATTCCTGGCGCAACTCGAGTGGGTTCTGGTGAAGGAATGTGGGATAAAGCCAGAAAGAACGGTGCTCGAGTTCAAACTGGTCTCTTGTCTCAACAATGCCACCTTTGCGGAGAATCAGCGCGGTGTCGCCTTTTACCAGGGCTTGAACCTGGCTGTCCCATTCTTTGAGCGCGTAATCGGTCATAGGGAAAGTATATGGAGTTTGCTCAAGGATTAGGACGGCGGACGGCAGAGGACAGACCCCAGATGACAGAAAAAGCGATGGTTTGTTATCTTTGTTCTGATGTGTCTTAGTCAGAGCGGCACCTTCCGGGCCAGACCGCGTCTTGGTCAGGGCGGCACCTTCCGGGCCAGACCACCTGAAATCTGATGTCTGAAATCTAAACTATTGCCGCCCTCATCAACGAACTCGAGGGGATTTTTAAGTCAGCGATTCCCCTTTTGCAGTAACTTCTCGAGCCAAACCCACCCCAAATTCCTGAAAGATTTTCCTTCGAGCCTGTATTCTGAAGGCATGAACTCGCTTACGATTCTCGAGACCACCCTGCGCGAAGGCGTGCTGATGGAAGACATCAACGTGACGGTGGCAGACAAACTGCGAATTGCCAAACTGATTGATAGCCTCGGCGTGACCTATCTCGAGGGCGGCTGGCCCCAGGTGTTCGAGAAGGACCTCGAGTTCTTTCAGGAGGTGCGTAACCTGGACCTGAAAGCCAAACTCACGGTGTTTGGTGCGACCCGCAGGCCCGGAACTCAGGCCGCCCGAGACCGAAATCTGAAGGTCATGCTCGAGACCCACGCACCCGTGTGCCACATTTACGGCAAGGTCTGGACCCTGCATGTGGAAAAAGTCTTACAAACCACGCTCGAGGAAAATCTGAACATGCTGCGCGATTCGCTCGAGCTGCTCAAAAGCGAAGGCAAAGAAGTGATTTACACTGCTGAGCACTTCTTTGACGGTTTCAGAACCAACCGGGAATATGCACTCGAAAACGTCAAAGTGGCGCTCACAGGCGGGGCAGACATCATCACTCTGGGAGATAGCAACGGGGCCAGCTTACCCAATCTGGTGCGTGATGGCGTCTTGGCTGTAAAAGACCTGGTGGGAAACAAACCCATCGGACTGCACCTGCACGACGACCTGGGGCTTTCAATGGCGAACACTCTGGCTGGACTCGAGGCGGGGGCCACACACATTCAGGCCACTGTGAACGGCTACGGGGCCAGAACCGGAATCACCGACCTGACCGCGCTGCTGCCGATTCTCAAGCTTAAGATGGGACTCGAGGTAGTCACAGACGCACAACTGGCCCTGCTGACCGAAGTGGCCACCAAGATTGCCGAAATCGTGGGATTGGGCGGCGAAATGGATTACCGCCCGGTGGTGGGCCGCAAGGTGTTCGCGCACAAAACCCAGACCCATGTCAGCGCCGTGCTCAGCGACCCAGAAGCCTACGAGCCGATTGACCCCGCCAAAGTGGGCAATCAGCGCAGGCTGGTCATTCCGGGCCTGATGAGCGCCCGCACCACCTATTTCCGGGAAGTGGCCCGCAAATACGGTGTAGATTTGAATGAGGACAGCGCCGCCAACTCGCGTATTCTCGAGGTATTGCGCGGACTCGAGGACCAGGGGTACAGCTTTGAAGACGCGGAAGCCTCGCTCGAGCTGCGGCTGGGACAGCTCACCGGGCGCTTTGAGCGCATTCTGGACACCGAGCGGCTGCGGCTGTTCGAGGTGATTCGGGGCCGTAGCCAGGGCGTGGTGGAGGCCAGCCTCAAGGTGCGGGTTTTGGGTGGCGAGGTCGAGTACGTGGCTGCCGAGGGAACCGGACCCGTGGACACCTTGTATCAGGTCATTCTCGAGGCGCTGAAGGTCCAGCCAGACTCCAGTTTTTTTGACTATATGAAGAGCGTTAAAATCAACGCCTTCCGGGTGCGGACCCTCAACCGCCTGCCCGGAGACACCGAGAGCAACACCCGTTTGCGGGTTCGGGTGGCGCTGGGGTTCTCGGACGGCTCGAGGGAATGGACCACCATCGGGATTGATGAGGATGTGATTAAGGCGGCCTGGACAGCACTGGTGGACGGGGTGGAGTATGGACTTCTCACTCGAGCGGGAACTCAAAATCTAGAGTCCATCTCTGCATGAAACTTCTGGCGATTGCGGGCGGAAGTGCATCAGGAAAAACTACACTCGCTCGAGCGTTAGCGGCCCACTTGAACTGTCCCGCAATTCATCTGGACGACTATTTTTGAAAGATGAATCTCAAGGGCCGTTTTTTATCTCGAGCACCGGAACCCGGCACTTTGACCGCAATCACCCGGATTCGGTGGATGTAAGTGCGGTGCTAGCCGAACTCGAGCGCTTGAGACCCACTGAAGAATGCGCCATACTCGAGGGAAATTTCGCTCTGGCTATTCCAGCTTTCCGGGACCAGGCTAATGTTCGAGTTTTTGTTGAACTCGAGGCAGATACCCGGATTTTACGCAAAGTGATTCGCAATGCAGCAAGGGGGCAACCACTCGAGCAAACCGCTCAGTTCTATCTTGAGAACGCGAGGCCAAAACAGATGCTTCACGTCGAACCCTCTCGAGGATATGCAGATTTCACCGTGCGTGGAGACGGTGACCTCGAGCGACTTGTTCCGCTTTTGGGCTGCTTATATGCATAGTTTTGCATATACTTTGGGATGACTGCTAAAGGGGGACTAATAGCCTCTGTACATTGAGGCGACAGTCAAGTCAAAAGTCTAAATGGTGCTTCCAGAAAACATCCTTCACTTATTCCACCCTTTCTTCCAAATACCCAATTTTCAAAGCGCTCGAGGGTTTCGCTTCAGACCCCTCGAGACAGTTAGGACAGCGCCCATAAAAGGTAATCTCGTGGCCTTCAATAGCGTACCCGCCGGGTAAGGTAGTGCCTTTGGGCAAATGCACCGGGCAAAAATCCAGGTCTACCACTTCCCCACAGTTCAGACACTGAAAATGATGGTGATGCCCCAATCCCTGGCGCTCGAAGCGGGCCTCTCCGCTGGGTAAAATCACGCTCTCGAGCTGTCCAGAATCCTGAAGCAGTTTCAAATTGCGGTATACCGTAGCAATTCCCAGGCCGGGAACCTTCAGACCTGCCCGCTCGAGCACGTCCTGAACGCTGAGGGGTCCTTTTGCTTGCTCAAACACCCGCAGAATCTCCTCTCGTTGGCGGGTGGTCCGGGTGGTGGGCATAGGCTTATTTTACCCTTTCCCACCTGAACACACCGTACCCTAACGCTCGAGACCCTAACACTCGAGACACTGGCGCTCGAGTAAACTAAAACTCAAATGGAGAATCCCGCCCCCCTCGAGTTTTCGGTCAATGGCAAAATTGTGCGGATGGGCAAGGTAGACCCCAATCTCACGGTGCTGAACTACCTGCGCGACTCGGACCTCTGCGGCACCAAAGAAGGCTGTGCCGAGGGCGATTGTGGAGCCTGTACGGTGGTGGTGCTCGAGCCGGACTCGAGCGGAAACCCCCGTTATAGCGCGGTCAACTCCTGCCTTATGCTGCTCCCTATGGCGCATGGACTCGAGCTATGGACCGCTGAAGGCATTGGTTCCAAAGAGGCCCAACATCCGGTTCAACTCGAGTTAGGCGAGCGTGGCGGCAGTCAGTGTGGGTACTGTACCCCTGGTTTTGTGATGAGCCTGTTTGCCGAGTATTACCGCCCAGACCGAACCGAAGCCCAGGAAGACGCGCTGGTGGGCAATCTGTGCCGCTGCCCCGGGTACAGACCCATCCGCGAAGCGCTTCACGCCCTCAAGCCGCCGCAACAGGACGATATTTTTCTCGAGCGCATGGTGCATTCCCTGGTTCAGAAAAAACCGCTCGAGTCGGCCCTGTTTATTCGCCCCGTCACGCTCGAAGGGGCTTTAAAGGCACTCGAGCACAATTCAGAGGCCCGCTTCATCGCTGGAGGAACGGATTTGGCGCTCGAGCGCACGACCGCGTTTAAGGATTTGGGAGTTCTAATTTCGCTCGAGGCCATTCCAGAGTTACTCGAGGTAGTTGTCCACGAAAATCGGGTAGAGGTGGGCGCGGGAGTCACTTTGTCCCGGCTTGAGGGTGAACTAGAAGCGCTTTTTCCACTACTCGAGGAACTCTGGCCGTGGTTTGCGTCGCGTCAGATTCGCAACCGGGCTACGCTGGGCGGCAATCTGGGCAGCGCCTCCCCCATTGGAGACGCCAATGTTGTGCTGCTTGCGCTCGAGGCTGAGATTGTGCTGGTCAGAGCAGGAAGTTCCGGCCTCGCGCGAAGAACGCTGCCGCTTTCCGAATACTTTTTAAGCTACCGTAAAACCGCCCTCGAGCAGGGGGAAATCATTGAAAAAATTGTGCTGCCGCGTCAAAATTGGACCTATCAGGCCGCCTACAAAGTA
>JACMOA010000021.1 GCA_014378225.1 Deinococcales bacterium
CGTAGGGGTCTAGCAACACCTTTTCCGTATTGAATCGGTGTCCCTCTGCCGCCGCAAAAGGGCCGTCCATGCGGTAGCCGTACTCGAGCGTCTCGGGGTCCAAATCGAACACAATCATGGCGTAAACATTGCCCACCCGGAATTCTTCGGGAAAGGGAATCTCCACCTTTGGCTCGAGTTCTCCCTTATCAAAAAGCACCAGGGTACAGCTCGTGGCGTGGCTTGAGAACACGCTGAAGTTGATGCCGCTGGGAACCAGGGTGGCCCCAAACGGCAGCGCACGACCCGGACGCATCCGGTAGCCCGCGTGTTCGTGGGTGGGATAAAAATCAATGCGGCTGCCCTCGAGGTTGAAACTCGAAGGTGCGTTGGGGGCCTGCGTGGGAGCAGTCAGGGCTACGGCGCTCAAACTGTCCATGCTCCCAGAAGTCGGCACACCCGCGCTTTCCTCGCTCGAGAGTCCCAGGGTAGAGTCCAGCATCACCGGGGAGTTTGAGCTTGTTTCCAGTGCTGTAACACCGCTTCCCCCGCTCGAGACCGCGCTGAGGTCATCTATACCACCTGAAGTGGGAACCCCAGCCAGTTCCTCAGGCGAGAGTCCGTCCATGACCTCGAGTTTAACCGCCTTCTTGCGCGGCTTTTTGGGCTTCACTTCTGGGGTTACGGGCGGAGTTTCCAGCACGTTCGAGCCGTTTATAGGCTCGGGCGGCTCGGACGGCTTCTTGCGCCTCATTTCAGCGCCTCGAGTCCGGCGGTTACGTCATCCGTGACCACAAAGTAATCGAGAAACCCGGTGGCGGACATGGTGTCCGAGATGTCCTCGGACAGCCCCGAAAGGGCAATTTTGCTGCCCTTGCCCTGCGCCTGACGGTAAATCAGCAGCAGGGTTCGCAGTCCAGCGCTGGACATGTAGGGAACGTCTTTTAAATCCAGGAGCATCTTGCCACCCTCGGGAATCAGGGGCAACACTTCCTGCTGCACCTGTGGCGCGGTCTTGCCGTCCACATCGCCCTCGAGTGTGACCAGCAAGATATCATTTTGCGTGCTCGAGCTTATCTTCATGACACCATCCTATAAACCTCGTGTGTACTGCGTGTCACCCTGCTTAGCGGTCAGCGGTCGGCTTGAATCATAAGCTTTCTGCCTTCGGCCTTGCGCAGAAGGGGTGAATCTCAGCGTGGCTCGAGGGTAACTTTAACCTTTACCCGCAGGTCGGTTTCGGGGAGCTTGACCGTGAGGCCGTCAGCGTCGAAGTTCGTGTACGCCTCGCCGTCAATTTCCACGCTCGAGATACGAACGGCACCCTGGGGCAAGATGTCTGGGGAAACCCGCAAGATGTTGTCCTCGAAGCCTCCGGGCAGCGGCTTAAAGTAGAAATCCATCGGCTTTTTGAAAATCAGCAGATTGTTGTAGATGGCTGAAAGGTAACACAGCTCGCTCGAGTGGTACATGCTCATCGAGTGACTGCCCTTGAAGCGCTCGGTTCCCAGCAGGTATGGCATCCCGTTGGCAAAGGTGTTGAAGTACACCGCTCCATCGTCGTGGTCCAGGAACCAGGCGTTGTAAAAGCTCTGCGATTCCCGCGCCAGACGCAAATAATCGTCATCGCCCAGCACGCCTTTCATAATCAGGTAGGCCAGAATACCCTGCTCCTGCTGCCACCACGCTTTGCGGTCGTGGAAGGCGTAGCGGTTCCAGTCCTGTCCTTCGGCCCTCGAGCGCTCCATCACGTCATACCAGCCGCCGTGCTGGGTGTCGCCGCCCACTTTGGGCATTTCCTCGGCAATTTTGCGGGCCAGGGCCTCGTACTCGGGTTTGGGCATCATGCCGTACATACGCATCAGGTTCCAGGCAATTTTCAGGTTGTGACCCACCACGCCCCGGTTTTGCTGCCACATGTGCTGGCGGTCTGGCGACCAGTCCTCGAAAAACTTTTCCTGCACAAAAGGACTGTTGTCATAATCCGGGAAGTGCTTGGTGATGGTATCAAAGGTTCCCTCGAGAAATTTGGTGTACCGCTCATTTCCGGTAGCCAGCACCAGATTAATCAGGTAAGCGGGAGCGTGGTCTCCAACGCTGTTCCAGTTTTTCTTGCCCTTGTTCGCGCCCAGCGAATCCGAGAGTGGGTCCAGGGTGATGGGGTCCAGGTGCGAGTAGTAGCCGCCGCGCTCTTTGTCCAGAAAAAAGCGGTCAAAAAGGTCAATGGTCAGCTCGGCGTCTTTCAGAATGCGCGGGTCTCCGGTGACGCGGTAGGTCTGGATGGGTCCGGCCAGCGCGTAAATCTGCTCGTAGGCCGGAACTGCGTCGAAATCGTCGTTGAACTCGGAGGTGAACAGCTTTTCCTCGCGGTCGCCGTTGATTTTGACCCCGTGATACCAGTACACGATGTTCTCGTCGCGGTCAAAAAAGCGCATGTGTCCGCGCAGGTACTCAGTTCCTTTTTCAGCCACTGCCAGAAAGTCCTCGTCTCCGGTCAGCATGTACGCGCTGGCAAAGCCGTACACCAGCCTCGAGATGGTGTCGGTTTCCTGGATGTAGTTGTCCTGAGAGCGCTCTCCAGCCAGGTTGATGGTGGTGCGGTAGTTCTTGTAATCAATCTCGCCCTTGCCAAACTGGGCCTTGCGGTAAAAGCGGGCAATCTGCTCGAGCTGTTTAATCCACCAGTCCTGCTTCTCGAAACGGAACTCGCCATTTTTGCTGCCCACGAACAGAAAAAACTGGACCTCAAAGGTCAACCCTCGAGTTTCTGGGTAATACACCCCGTAGGCGTACAGGTAACGTCCCTCCTCGAGCATGGCGTCAATTTGCCCGGTTGCGTCCAGATAGGGTTCGCCCAGATTCCGCATCAGGTAGGCGTAGGTTTGAGGCTTGAGGGCTGCGGTAAACTCGCGCCCATCGGTGGTTTTGAGCACGAAAGTGCGGGTATTTGCGTCAAACGAGGTCACGTATCCGGCGATGGTGTCCGAAAAAGTGAAGTTGAGCGTGTTGGTCACGCCGCCCTGTTCGACGGTCATGTTTACGGTGGTTTGGGTCATGATTTCTCCTTAAATTATTCAATGAGTAAGTTTGCTGGGGTTGTTCGGCCTGGAAGGACCCCCCTAACAGCAAGCGCTCTGCTGTCTTGGACAAAGCGGCACCTACCGGGCCTATCCGCGTCTTGGACAAAGCGGC
>JACMOA010000180.1 GCA_014378225.1 Deinococcales bacterium
CCGTCTCGAGGGTGCGGGTATCCGAAATGGTCAGCAGCGCCACCTGCACGCTCCGGGGCGCGGCGGCATCATGTTCGTCTCGGGCCATAAGTTTAGTCTAAGGCTCTGGGGGAGTTGAGAACAGAGCCAGTTGGCTTAGAGGTTTGTAACCGTCTGTCGCGCAAGCGCTCCGCAAACGCCGACTTGTTTTTGGCGTTCAGCGTCTTGAGCAGAACACCACCTACTGGGCATCTTGATATAAACGGCACCTCACGGGCCAGACCGCGTCTTGGTCAGGGCGGCACCTTCCGGGCCAGACCGTCTCAAAAAAAATTTGAAAAGTACAAGATTTTTCGGAATTCGTATCGTTTGCACGCATCACCCTTTCTTCAGGAGAAGTGCTCATAGCTCGAGTGTATCCCCAGAGCCTCAGCTCGAGAGCATTTTTTTGTAAGTCAAGACAGGTCTTTTCGCTGCCGTGACCTCGTCCAGCCGCCGCACTGGAGTGGTGTACGGTGCGTGCTCGAGCCAATCCCTATCTTCCCGCGCCCTGGTCAGAATTTCACCCAAAACTTCGGCGTAACGGTCCAGCGTCTCGAGCGATTCGGTTTCGGTGGGTTCGGACATCATGGACCCCGCTACCACCAGCGGAAAATAAACCGTCATCGGGTGCATTCCGTAGTCCAGTAGCGCTTTAGCAAAGTCCAGGGTCCTCAGTCCATCTGGCGGGGTAGCCACAAATTCGTGCATGTTGACGCGCTTGTAAGCGATGTTAAAACCTTGACCCTCGAGCCGAACCCGCAGATAGTTGGCGTTGAGGACCGCCATGCTCGAGACGTTTTTCAGACCCTCCGCGCCCAGTGAACGAATGTAGGCGTAAGCCCGCACCAGATTGCCAAAGTTGCCGTAAAACGAGCGCACCCGCCCGATGCTGTGTGGACGGTCACTCTCGAGGATAAAAGTTCCCTGTTCATTTCTGCCAACAATGGGCGTGGGTAAAAATGGCTCGAGGTGTGCTTTGACGCCCACGGGTCCGGTGCCGGGACCGCCGCCGCCGTGGGGTACGGTAAAGGTTTTGTGCAAATTCAGGTGAATCACGTCAAAGCCCATGTCGCCAGGACGGGCGTGACCCACGATGGCATTGAGGTTTGCGCCGTCGTAATAAAGCTGAATGCCGTGTTTATGAGCGGCCCTTGCAATGTCCAGAATGCGGGTCTCGAAAATGCCCAGCGTGTTGGGGTTGGTCAGCATGATAGCCGCTACTTCCGGCGATAAAGCTGCCTTGAGCGCATCAAAATCTACCTCGCCGTGCGCGTTTCCGGGAATCTCGCGCACGGTAAAGCCCGCCATAGCTGCCGTAGCCGGGTTGGTTCCGTGAGCGGCGTCGGGACAGAGTACGATGCGGCGTTGCTCGAGTTCACCCCTTTGCTCAAAGTATTTGCGAATCATCAAGATTCCAGTGAACTCTCCATGCGCTCCCGCAGCAGGTTGCAGCGTTACAGCGTCCATTCCAGTGATGGTGGCGAGGCTCGAGGCCAGGGTATGCAGCAGCTCGAGCGCTCCCTGTGCCGTGGTGGGGTCCTGATACGGGTGCAAATCGGTGAACCACGCCGCCACTGTTTCGTGAACTTTAGGGTTGTACTTCATGGTGCAGCTTCCCAGCGGGTAAAAGTTAGCGTCCACCGAAAATTGGCGGTGGGCCAGCCCGGTGTAATGACGCACCAAATCCAGCTCGGACACTTCCGGCAGTTTGGGGGCGCTCGAGCGCAGGTTTTCGGCCCCAAACATTTCGGCAAGATTGAGGTCTCGAGCAAGGTCTGCTTGCGGTGGGATGACTCCGCGCCGTCCCCCTTTCGAGCGTTCAAAAATCAAGGGGAAATCCCCATCACTCGAGGGTTTGACTCGAGGGGTTTCCAGTTTTTCTAAAGTCTGGGTCATTTTGACACCTGCTCGAGCGCCAAAATCAGCTTCTCGAGGTCTTTTTGGGTGGTTTTCTCGGTGCAGGCAAACAGCCCCGCGTCTCCATAGCCATACTCGAGCGGAACCGGAACGCAGGCGTGAACGCCCCTTTCTGCCAAGCTCGAGCGCACTTCTTCGGCACTTCTGGGCAGTTTGACGGCAAATTCTACAAAAAACTGGGCGGGTGTGACGCTTTCAAAACCCATTTCCTCGAGTTTTTCCCGAAGCTGACGGGCGCGTAGCGCCGAAACTA
>JACMOA010000181.1 GCA_014378225.1 Deinococcales bacterium
GCCCAAAAAGCCTGCGTTGCGCATTTTTCCTCAAGTTCTACAGGCTGCTTAACCCGAACTCAGGTTAATTGGTAGTTGGTTGGTTTGATGTTGGGTGTTCGAAATTGAACGGACCAGGAAACCGAAAACCGGAAACCTAGAATCCCACACCGAAAACATAGAACCCTACACCCTCATCCCCCCATAAAGGTACAATGAACACGATGCGGACTTTCCTTTATATACTCATCTTACTCAGCCTGATTCCGGCGGTTTTGCTGGGCTATCAACGCGTGCAGTATGAGCAAGGCTACAAAACTCTGGCGGTCCTGATGGACTACGACGACCTCAAAGAGCAGAGTTCGCGCAGCGGGATTCCGGTGGAAAACCTGCGCCAGCGCTATGAAAAAGCGGGTATGAGTGGGGTGGCCTACTACGAAGATACCGTAATCAGCCGCTACAAGCGGGGTGAACTTTTGATTCGAGATGGCTCGAGCCTGCGTCAGCAAAACCTGTCAGACGAACGCATCAAGCCCAACTGGTTTTACTACACCGAACTCAAAGCGGGAGCCTTGACCGACCTGTTGGGGCGCTATGTTTTTCCTTTTGAGACCCTCGAATTGGAAGGACGCACCTGGTATGCGTGGCCCATCAGCATCAACGGTTTGCCTGTGGGTCCTAACCTCGCCGAGATTGAACAATTCAAGGCCGAGGGGCTTACTGTGGTGTACCGACCCTTCGAGAATGCTTCAATCAAGGACCCTGGTGCTAATTTGCCGGACGTGGACTATCTGGCTTTTTACGGCACTGAAGTCACTGGCTCGAGCACCCCTGAGAATCTTGCGCGGGTCAAGTCTCGTCTGGGGACGCGTAAGCTTGCGTTGATTGAGGGCGGTGAGCAGGAAGGTTTGAAGGTGCTGCTCAAGAATCAGCCCACCGTGCGCTTGTTTGGCCTGCGCCCAGAGTGGCAGGCTAAGCTCTCGCCGGAAGAGGTAGCGGGTAAGTTCGTACTGGCGGCTCGGGAGCGGATGCACCGCCTACTCTACCTGCGTCCGTACCCTGATAGCCCCTCGAACACCGAAAAAATGCTGCTCGAGGTATCCAAAGGTCTGGCTCGAGCGGGTCTCAAGATAGGCAATCCCGAACCTCTCGAGTATGTACCCACCGATACCCTGCGCTACTTGAGCTTATTAGGACCACTGGCAGCGCTCATTCTCTTGTGTTCGCTGTACCCACTGCGTCCGTTGGCCTGGACGGTGGGGCTGCTCACCTTTGTAGGGGTAGCCGTGGTTGGGGGCTTGGATTTGTTTGGCTGCGCAGCGCTGCTGGCGGGTGTAACCTTTCCAGCGCTGGGTTTTGTGATGCGGCGTAACCATCCTATGGACTGGTTTTTTGCCACCTTGCTCACTCTAGTCGGTGCCGCCTTTCTGACGGCGCTGGGAACCAACCTGCCAGAGATGCTGGGCCTCGAGCCATTCCGGGGTGTTTCCCTGGTCCTGTTCCTGCCTATCCTACTTTTCGCGGTTGTACTTATTCCCAATCAGGACATTCGCAAAACGGCCCACGCCATCTACAGCTATCCGCTCCGTCTGGGCGATATTTTACTCATTGGAGCGGTGTTGGGCGCGGCGGCGCTAATTTTCCTGCGGCGCGGCAACACCACCGGAGCTGGGGCCAGCAATCTCGAGGCCCGCATTCGTGAGCAGTTGCAAGATACCCTTATCCGCCCGCGTTTCAAGGAACTCTTGGGCCACCCACTGGCCATTCTGGGGCTTTCCAAAGGCTTTCCCCCTTACCTGAGTTCGCTGCTCCTGATGGGTGGCGTGTTCGGGCAGGCCAGTTTGATGGACACCTTCGCGCACTACCATACCCCGCTGCTTATAAGCCTGCAAAGGGCTATCAACGGCTTAGTTATTGGTGGCATTATCGGTTTTCTGCTCATTCCCCTGCTGATGTGGGTGTTGCGCTGGTTTGGCAAGGGTCAGAAGGGGTCAGAAGGCTCGAGCGGACCCGTTTATGAAAGTGGTCGAAAGTGGCGTGGGGTAGACTAGACTCGCGTTACAGAAGGCAGAAGGCAGAGTCTGATATTAAGTTGCCTTGAAGAAGTTTCATCTCTTCAAGGCCGAGTGGAGCGAGAAAACTAGAATACCGGGTTGCTGTTTTGTATTTCCATCCCAGTGCTTTTTCCGGGGTGGAAAGTCAGTGTTGGCAACTTGGTATGACACATCAATAGTGCTGAGAGTACGAAAAAGGTCTGGTCAGCTCAATCCACTCGAGCGGGAAAAGGGGCGATTTAATCGTCCCTTTCTTTTTGAAGGTTTTTCTCCTCGAGCGCTCAACTTTATCTTGATAATGGATAGCGTGGGCCAAAACAGGAGTTTGAACTATGAAAATTTTATTGAGCGGCTATTACGGATTTGACAACGCTGGAGACGAGGCGATTTTGAGCGCTCTGGTCACGGAAATCAAAGCCCTGGGACACGAACTCACCGTCCTCTCGAGCCACCCTGAAAAAACCGCTCGAGCGCACAACGTCAAGGCGGTGTCGCGCACCCACCCGATTGCGCTTTTTAGAGCCATCTCGAGCTGTAACGTGATGTTTTCCGGTGGTGGCGGACTGCTTCAGGATAAGACCTCGAGCCGCACCCTAACGTATTATCTGGGTTTGATTGGGATTGCTTTAGCGCTGCGTAAACAAGTGGTGGTCTTCAACCAGAGCATCGGCCCGTTGAGCACGGAAGGGCAGAAAAAAGTGGCTAAGGCTCTGCAACAAACCCGCAACATCGTGCGGGACCGGGGCAGTTTGGCGCTGCTCGAGAGCTTGGGAGTTCAGGCAGAACTGGGTGGAGACCCGGCGCTGCTCTTGAAAACGACCAAACCACAGGGGAGCGATGAAAACACGGTTGTTATCGCTCCGCGTGGGGGTCAGCGCCCCGCCACCCAAAAACTGGCTGAAGTGGCCCACTCACTCGAGGGGGAAGGCAAAAAGATTTTGCTGCTGGCTTTTCAAAAAGAAGAAGACTCGAGCGAATGCAAAATCATTGCCGCGTCCTGTAGTAAAGCTGAAATTGTGGCGCTGAAGGACCCCCAGGACGCTCTAACCCACATCTCGAGGGCTGGACTGGTGATTGGGGTGCGCCTGCACGCGGTTATTCTGGCAGCGGCGGTGCGGGTTCCGTTTCTGGGCATCAGCTACGAC
>JACMOA010000182.1 GCA_014378225.1 Deinococcales bacterium
AGAGATTGTCGCGCCACTCGGGAACCAGAGGATGGTTGTAAAACACCATATCGGACATGGCAACGGTGGGGCTGATGCCGTCTGGCTCGTACTGCCGAACCGCAGGTTTATAGGTACTGGTCGCCGTGCTAATTCCCGTGCAGGTAGTGGAAATTCCGGTACATTTGGGCCAACCATAGTTTTTGCCCGCTTCGATGAGGTTGAGTTCGTCTCTGACATCAGGACCGTGCTCGGTGGACCATAGTTGATTGTTGCGGGGCCGGAAAGCCAAGCCCTGTGGATTGCGGTGGCCCAGAGTCCAAATTCTCTTTTCAGCGGCAGTGGAGCTTACAAAGGGATTGTCCGACGGAATGGTGCCGTCCAGATTAATTCTCAGAATCTTTCCACCCGTGCTCGAGAGTTCCTGAGCTTTTTCGGCTCCGGTAAACAGTCCTGGAGATTCACCCAGGCTCACGTACAGCTTGTCGTCTGGTCCGTAAACCACCCGGCAGCCGTTGTGGTTGCTCCAACCGGGAATATCGTCAATCAGCGTGGCCTCGGAATTCAGGCTACCGCTGCCCAACACAAAGCTCGAGAGCCGATTGCGACGGTTAGTATCGCTTACCACACCTCCCGCAAAGTACGAGTAGCAGATATACACCTTGTTATTGCTAGAGAAGGCAGGGTCAAAAGTAAAGCCCAGAACCCCACCCTCGCCATCACCGCGCACCGTTGTACTCGAGTCTGGGGCGTTAAACGGCTCGAGCGTGGTCGGGTTACTGACGTCCATGCGGGTCAACCGAACCTTGTTCACGTTACGGCTGGTGAACAGCAATTTCCCACTCGAGTCGAACTTCATGTCCCAGGGGTTTTGCAGCCCGCCCCGCACTAAAGTGGACGTGACGCCAATGCTCGAGGGGTCTTTGTACAGGTTGGTTCCACCGGTTGCGGGCAGGGTAGCAATTTTGGCGTTGGGCAGGATTGCAGGGGTACACCCGGTTCCACACGAGGCGGTTTCGTCGTCCGGTCCCACCAACAGCAGTTCGGACGCGCCCAGGGACTGCGCTCGAGTGGCGGCCTGCTGGGAGTTTTCCTCGCGCCCTCGAGTGACCCGGTTCACTCCCTCGCTGCTCACGATAAAGCGCATCTGAAAGCGGTACGGCGTTCCAGCAGCGTCCGAGATGGGAACGCGCCAGCCCACCGTCACCCGGCCCTCCCCATTGGCTGGAATAATTCGGCTCGAGAGGTCCACGCTACGGGCCACAAATCCGTACTCGAGCACCGTCTCACCCGCCACAGAACCCGACGCAGTTTGCACCTCGCCCGACTCGGCAGCCCTGAACACCTGAAAATCAGCCTTGTTCGGGTCGGTCTGAACATCTTGAGCACTTGTGATAAAGCCATTGGACGGCAAAATACGCTGCAAGACTCCTGCGTTGGTCAGGGTAGCCCCGGTGCTCGAGCGCACCGTGCCAAAGGCCGTGCCAGCGGTACCATCGCTCGAGTTGCTGTAGGCAAACAGACTCACATTGGGGTAAGCCGTGTTGGTGTTATTGACAATTTTATAGGTGGCCGAAAGATAGCGCACCCCTGAAACGTCCAGACTGCTGTAGGTGAGCTGAGAAAAGGTCAGAGAGTTGGCGGGGAGAATCGCTTGACTTTTCAGAGACTGGGATATCAGACCCGTTGGCTCGAGGCCCAGGGTGAGCTTGCCCAAAATTTGCCGGGAGGCCTCGGGTTGGGGTGAGGAGACCAGACCGGAACACGCTCCCAGGGTCAGAGCCAGAGAGGACCACATCGCAAATTTACGCACTTTCCACCTCCTATCAAATTTGTATAAGCAGCAATTAAAACGCTCAAGCAGGACATATTTTTTTTTAGAGAACAGCGCTTTGTTGGGTCATCCTAACCCGCCCAATCATTAAACCTCGAGCGGTAAATTTTTCAGGAATGGCTCATAAAGCCTGATTTTTGTATCTTGGGACGCACTCCGACCCTAAAATCTGCTCCAGCCACGAAAGAAGGGCGCACATCTGTGCGCCCTTCTCAAAACCAACTACTTAGTTTTAGTCTGTTGCACCCGGTTGCTCGGGCGCTTGTGTGGGCGCTCGAGCGGGAACGGGGGCAGGCGAGTTTCCGGTGCCGTAACGCTCGAGGGTTCGGGGGTCGGCAATCTGACTTTCGCGTACTATCGCGAGGCCCGTTCCGGCGGGGATGAGTTTGCCCAGAATGACGTTTTCTTTGAGGCCAATCAAGTCGTCCACCCGTCCGCCAATCGAGGCTTCGGTCAGAACGTGGGTGGTGTGCTGGAACGACGCCGCAGACAGCCAGCTCTTTGTGGTCAGCGAAGACTTGGTGATGCCCAGAATCAGCGGCTTCCAGGTGGCTTCCTTCTGACCCAGACCCAGCACGGCGGCGTTGGCGATGTCCACCACGAATCGCTCTACCGTTTGGCCCTCGAGCATACGGGTTTCCCCACCGTCCACGATTTCTACCCATTTGAGCATCTGGCGCACGATGAGTTCAATGTGCTTGTCGTGGACCTTCACGCCCTGGCTGCGGTACACCCGCTGTACCTCGTCCACCAGATACTTCTGGGTTTCGCGGATGCCTTTAATCTCAAGCAGTTCGTGGGGGCTGATGGCCCCACGGGTCAGCACTTCGCCAGCTTCCACCCGCTCGCCATCTTTCTTGAGCAGGCGCTGAGATTTCTCAACTTTGGTGGCAGTTTTGCTCGAGAAGCCTTCCTCGTCCGCTTCAATGCGAATCAGGTTGCGCTCCTCTTCCTCCACCACGCGCAGGGTTCCGTCACGGTCAGCCAGCACCGCTTTGACTTTGGGCTTACGGGCCTCGAACAGTTCAATCACTCGAGGAAGACCGAGCGTGATGTCGGAGCCGCCTGCCACACCTCCAGTGTGGAAGGTTCGCATGGTGAGCTGGGTTCCTGGCTCTCCGATGCTTTCTGCGGCGATGATGCCCACCGCTTCGCCCAAGCTGACCGGCTTGGCCTGCGACAAATCATAGCCGTAGCACTGCTGGCACACTCCAGCCTTGATTTTACAGTCCATCGGGGTGCGAACGAACACGCTCTGCACTTCACCCGCCACTTTGGCCAGTTCGCGCACGTCCTCGAGCGCCAGGAAAGCTCCGGCCCCCAGCACACTCCCTCTCATCCCGAGGTCCAGCGCCAGGTTACGCCCGTACAGCGAGGTCTCGATTTCGGAGGCTTTGGTGGTTTTCCAGGCCCCGGTCTTTTCATCAAAGGCACCCAACAGAATCTCGGTGTACTCGGTGGTGAAGCAGTCCACGTCGCGCACCACGAGCTCGTGGCTCACATCGCAGAGTTTGCGGGTCAGGTAGCCCGAGTCGGCGGTTCGCAGTGCGGTATCCGCGCCCCCTTTCCGCGCTCCGTGCGTGCTGATGAAGTACTCGAGCACGTCCAGACCCTCGCGGAAAGACGCTTTAATCGGCACTTCGATGGTGCTGCCGTCTGGCTTGGCCATCAGACCGCGCATTCCGGCAAGCTGACGAATCTGCTGGGGATTTCCCCGCGCTCCAGACTGGGACATAATCCACAGTGGGTTAAAGGGGTAGTTCTTGCTGAAGTTGTCGAACACCGCGTTCCTTACTTCATCGGTGCAGTCGTTCCAGAGCTGCACCACCTGCTTGTAGCGCTCCTCAGGGGTGAGGAAGCCCATCTCGGCATTTTCCTCGATTTTCTCGAGCATCCGGTCTGCCCGCTCGATAATCTCGGTCTTCTGAGGAGGAATCACCACGTCGTCAATGCCGATGGTGACGCCGGAAGTGGTGGAGAGCTTGAAACCCTCGTCCTTGAGCGTGTCCAGCAAGCGGGCGGTTTTCTCGATGCCCAGCTTTTTGAAGCTTCTCAAGACCAGTTCTTGCAGCGCGTTTTTCTCGTAGGTGGTGTTGAGGTCCAGGAAACCCTTCTCGAGCCTTGTTCCGTCTGCCTCGAGCGTTTCTTGCACAAAGCGGTAAAAACGTACCCGTCCGGCGCTGGTCTGGACCATCTTGCCGTCAATGCGAACCGTCACCTGGTCCTGGTGGTCAATGGTGCCGCGCTCTACCGCCAGCAGCGCTTCTTCCACACTGCCGAAGTTGTAACGAATGCGCCCTGCACTGGTTTCCACGCCCTCGAGCAGGATGGGGCTGTTCAGGCGAATCTCACCTTTATCAAAGGCGTCGAGCACTTTTTGCTTGCTCGAGAACTTGCGTCCGGTGCCTTCCCTGTCCACCCGGAGCTGGGTCAGGGTAAAAATTCCCAGAATAATGTCTCTCGAGGGCTTGACGTTGGGTTCACCGTGCGCGGGTGAAAGCAGGTTGTGGGAGCTGAGCATCTGAATGCGGGCTTCGGCCTGGGCCTGAGCACTCAAGGGTACGTGAATAGCCATCTGGTCGCCGTCGAAGTCGGCGTTGAAAGCTTCACACACCAGCGGGTGAAGCTGGATGGACTGACCTTCTACCAGAATTGGCTCGAAGGCTTGAATGCCCAGACGGTGCAGGGTGGGGGCGCGGTTAAGCAGCACCACCTTGTCCTCAATCACTTCCTCGAGCGCGTCCCACACACTTTCCTTAATGTCGCGCTGCCGGTCCAGCATCTTGCGGGCCTGCTTGATGTTG
>JACMOA010000022.1 GCA_014378225.1 Deinococcales bacterium
CAAGAGGCCATTAAATTTGCCCGAGCGGGGGCCAGAGGAGAAGTCCCAGTAGGTGCAGCCCAAAAAGCCTCACTGGGAGCGCACGCCCCCGCTGGAGCAGCCTCTACGCCTGCGGCTACAGCAGTGGCTCGAGCGGTGGGACAGGCTGTAGCCACCGCACATATGGCTGACCACTCGCTGGGATGCGCTTTGTACGCGCTCAAAGCGGTAAAAGCCGCAGGTGAGTCTACAAACCTCGAATATCGCTGGCAGCTCGGGCGGCTTCCCCTCGAGCTTAAAGACCTGGTGCTTTCAGCCCTTGAAGCGCCCCGATTTGGAAAGGTTTTTTCCATTCCACTCGAGCGTTCTGAAGACTGAACCGAATTTCTACAAACATCACCTGAACTTCAAAAAAAACTCGTCCAACAGACGGTAACACTCGGGCTTATCCTGCTTTATGTGCTTGAGTGGCGCTGTGGTGGGGAAATTAGCGCTCAAGGGTGGAATGAACCCTAATTTTCATAGGATGGTTTTACGGTTTATGGCCCTAAAAATTCGCTCGAGCGCTCCCACCTTTTTGAAACCCCCAGGTGCGGTATACTCAAAAATCTTATGCGTCGCCCAAATCCCCGTCCCCCTACCCCCAGCGTCGGCAAGCAAGTAGCTCGAGCGGGGTCCAAAACCTCAGAGTCCGCAGATAAACCGTCTAAACCTCGAGTGGTTCGTACCAAATCCGGCGCTAAAAAAATTGTCAAAAAAGCCCCACCCCGCCAAGCGCCACAACTGTTTCAGCTCGAGGCACTGCCCGGACTGGGCACATTTCTCGAGGCCGAATTCCTGAAAATGCGAATCCGGCCCCAGATTGTAGACGTGCCAGACGCGGATACCTTCCGAGTGCTCTACACCGGAACCCCTGCTGACCTGACCCGGCTTCGCAACGCTCAGAGCGCTTTTTGGGTAGAAAACTTCGATGTACCGCGCCCCAAAGCGCTGATGGGCCAGCAACATCTGGACCATTTGCTGGGCCTCGTTAATAAAATGCGCGGCCTCGAGCGCTTCCGCAGCTTTCGCCTGTCTGCTGCGGGTGCGGATTCGCCTACCTTTACCCGCTTGAAAGCCGAACTCGAGGACAAGTTAGACATTCCTTATCTCGAGGACAAGGGTGAGCTGCTGCTGAAAGTGGTTCCCGGCCCAGACGGCTGGGAAGTGCAGGTGCGCCTCACGCCCAAACCGCTCAGTGCCAGGGTGTGGCGGGTGGCCAATATGGAAGGCGGCCTCAACGCAACCGTGGCCGCCGCAATGGTGGATTTGGCTGGAATCAGCGAAAAAGACCGCATTTTTAACCCGATGTGTGGCTCTGGAACCCTGTTGATTGAGCGCAGGCGACTGGGCAAATCGGCGGTGCTGACTGGTTGTGACAACGATGATTACGCCCTCGAGTGCGCCCGTCAGAACGTGGGCGCAGCGGGCTACACCCCAGATGTCACCCTCTTTAAAGGCGACGCCACCGCGCTCGAGCTGAGAGACAACAGCTTTGACTTGGTATTGGTAGATTTGCCGTGGGGCGACGACATCGGCACGGCGGCAGACCTCGAGCGCCTCTATCCCGTCTTTCTCAAGGAAATGGCCAGGGTGTGTACCCGGAGTGCTCGCATGGTGGTGCTCACCCACGCGGTCAAACTGTTCGAGGAAACGCTGTCCAATCAGTTCGCCTGGAAGTTTGGCAGTGAACACCGGGTTTTTCACGGCGGACACCACCCCCGGATGTACTATTTGCGGCGTTAAGTTCAAACTTAAAAGCTCGAGCTTTTCATATTTTCCGGTGGGTCGGAAAGCATCAAAAGCTCGAGCCTTTAGATTGCATTTTACAAATTTTAGGCTGGAGCGCTGTTCTGCTCGGCAGGCGCATCCGCTTGAACTTCAGCTTGCGGGGTGAGTTCAACTTGTGAAACCACCGCCTCAGAAGTTTCAGCAACAGGGGTTTTGGCAGACGGAGCTTCGGGTTCCGCGCTAGAGGCCGCGCTCGAGGGTGTAATCGCTTCCTCGCCCTTCTTGACCCGGTTGGGGTTGGGAGCCACAATCATGTTCATGTCCATGCCCATGATGCTGGGCATACTTTCTGGTGCGCCAAGCTCCTTGACATCCTCGGCTACGCGCAGCAAAATTCGCTCGCCCAACTCCGGGTGAGTGCGCTCGCGGCCCCGAAACATAATCGTCACCTTGACCTTGTGGCCCTCTTCCAGGAAGCGCTTGACGTGGTTGGTCTTGGTGCGGAAGTCGTTGTCGTCAATCTTGACCCGGAACTTGATAGATTTGACTTCCTGGTGACGGGCGCGTTTACGATTTTCCTTCTCGTTTTGCTGCTCCTCGTACCGAAAGCGCCCATAATCCATGAGCTTGCACACCGGAGGAACTGCGGTAGCCCCGACCAGAACCAAGTCCAGGTCCTTGCTGCGGGCCAGCGCAATGGCTTCACGGGTATCCAGAATGCCTAACTGGTTGCCTTCATCGTCAATGAGGCGTACCTGACGCACCCGAATCTGCTCATTGATTTTGTGTTCTTTCGCTATGATACACCACCTTATTCTCCCCTCGTGTCTCGAGGGGGGAGGGAATTTTTTAGATTCCAGAGTTAGAGTATACAACACCCGTGTCTGAGGTTAAGCAGATGAGCCATGGCCGGATTCGGAATTTCGAGGGATGTCTACCCAAAAAGTGAAATACAGGTCCCTCGAGTTTTACCTCTATATTTGGAGATTTTGAACCTACCTCCAGTGCAACAACAGTGAAAAAGCAATCCCCCACATGGTTATACCCACCAGCACGTCCAGAATCTGCCACGCTCGAGGGTTCTGAAACAAGGGGGTTAAACGGCGCGCACCGTAAGCCAGCCCAAAAAACCACAGTGTAGAAGCGAAAGATGCACCCAGCGCAAACAGTGCGCGGCCCTCGAGCGGCTCTTTTGCGGCCACACTGCCAATCAGCACCACCGTGTCAAGGTAAACGTGGGGGTTGAGCAAGCTGAAAGCCAGAGTTGCCCCAATCACCGAGTACAAACTCGAGAGCGAACGTTCCCCTTTCAGCTCGAGAGCTTGGGGTTGGAGCGCAGAACGAAAACTGCAAAACCCGTACCAAAACAGAAAGAGCGCCCCTCCCCAGGTGGCAATTAGGATAAGTAGTGGACTACTCGCAAACAGGGTGCCAAGGCCCAGCGTACCGAGCACAATTAATAAACTATCGGCCACAGCACTGACCAGAGCAACCCAGAAAACATGCTCTCGTATGAGGCCCTGCCTCAACACAAAGGCATTTTGCGACCCGATAGCAACGATGAGGCTCAAGCCAAAACCCAGACCTTTTAAGAAGAGTGCAAGGTCCACCGAGTTCACATGGCCCACAGCTTAAAACAAACTCGAGCGCCAAAACCCAATCCTCGAGCCAGAACTCACCAACCCCACCCCAACTCTCAAACCCCAGCGCTCGAGTGCGCTAAACTAATGCTCACTGCGGCCCTGAGACCGCTCTGGAGGCATCTTATACAGCACCACATTCAGCTCGAGAACGGCCTGACCCTTCTCGCGGAACACGTCCGTACCCCGTCCATTTCCTTTGACCTCAGAATGCGCTGCGGCTCGAGCGCCGACCCACACGGTGCACGCGGCGCGGCCCACGCGCTCGAGGGCTGGCTGTGGAAAGGTGCGGGTGGGTTTAGTGCGCGGGAACTGGGCGAGGCCCAGGACGACCTTGGTCTACAGCGCGGCGGCGGCGCAGGTTTCGAGTACACCCGCATGAGCGCTAATTTGCTCTCGAGTGACCTGGAAGCCGCTTTTGCGCTCTTCGCCAAAGTTTTGCTCGAGCCGCACCTGCACGCCGAGGATTTGGAACCGCTGCTCGAGCTGTCCCGTCAGGATTTACTCTCGCTCGAGGATTCTCCGCCGGATAAGCTATTTTCGGAGCTTAGGGGGCGCTTTTACAGCAGTGGACACCGCGACCCGGTGCAGGGAACTCTGGAGAGTCTGGACAACCTGACTCCAGAGGTGGTGGCAAGTTTGCGCTCGAGGCACACTCCACAAGGTGCGACTCTGGCCCTGGCCGGAAACTTCGACTGGGAGGAGGTGGTGCGGCTGGTTCAAAAATACTTTGGCGGCTGGAGCGGAGAAAAAGTGGCGCTCGAGCCGGTGGTTCTGGCTCCACACTTTACTGGACACCTCGAGCAAGACAGTCACCAGACCCATCTGGCGCTGCAATACGCCGGAGTTCACCCGTCCTCGAGTGATTGGTATGCCTTTATCCTGGCTCAA
This sequence comes from Deinococcales bacterium, assembly GCA_014378225.1. Lineage (GTDB taxonomy): Bacteria > Deinococcota > Deinococci > Deinococcales > Deinococcaceae > JACMOA01. The sequence continues at coordinate 4,281 of JACMOA010000022.1, forward strand.
AATGTGCTGTCTGGCAACTCGAGTTCACGCCTGTTTGCCGAGGTGCGCGAAAAGCGTGGTCTGGCCTACAGCGTGTTCGCCTCGAGCGAGTTGATGGGACCGCTGGGATTCCTGAGCGCCTACGCCGGGACTACTCCCGAGCGGGCCGACGAAACACTCACCGTGTTGCGAAGTGAAATTGAAAATCTGCACCTGGGCGTAAGTGCCGAAGAACTCGAGCGCTCGAGAATTTCACTGCTCTCGAGCTTGATTCAGAGTGGGGAATCCGCACGCGCACGTTGTGGTAGTTTGGGACG
>JACMOA010000183.1 GCA_014378225.1 Deinococcales bacterium
AGATGTGGCGCAGCGCGTCCCTCAAAAAACTCGTCCAGTAGCAGGGCCAGTGGGTTTCCCACCAAAGCCCTTGCCAGCAAAACCTGGCGGCGTTGACCGTTGGAAAGGCTGCGAACGTCGCGCTCGAGCCAGGAGTCTACTTGAAGATTTTGAGCCACCTCCAGCAGATGGGTTTGCTGTGCATGGTCCAGAATCCGGTGCGGCAAGAGTTCGTTAAAAAAACCGGTGCTCAGCACCTGACGCACGCTCAAGGCCCACCCGCTCGAGAGATACCAGTCCTGGGTTTCTGGAGAGATGAGCGCGATTCTGTCCTTTACACTGAGCGGACTTGTTTTGGGAATGCCCTCAAAAAAGTAAACTCGCTTTCCCCCATTCGCATCCGGCCAGAGTTCTCCGCGTATGAGACGCAACAAGGTGCTTTTTCCCGAGCCGTTGGCCCCGCGCAAAGCCCAGCACTCGCCCCGGTTCCAGGTCCAGCAGACGTCCTCGAGCGCTTTCAACCGGTCTCTATCGGCAAGACTGCGCGTAACCGAAACACCCTCGAGTGTGAGGAGTGGGGTGGGAGTCGTCGAAGACATGACCCAATCTTAGCGAAAGCAGACTGAACCTTTTAAGCGTCTTCTCACCGGGGTCCTCGAGTCGGGGGGTTAAACTCCCTGGCATGAACAAGCGCACTTTCATTTTGGTATCAGCATTGGCCCTCGGACTCGCAACCCAGGCTCGAGCAGCAGAATTCGGCAGTTTAGGCTTGGTCAATTTCAACCGAGTGGAAGCGGACTTTAACGTTAGCCGAAGTGCGGCCCTACTCGCCAACATCGGTGTGGACGGCATTGGCGTGGGCTACAAGTATTTTCTGGACCGTAACCACGCGGGCTTTAACCTGGCAGCGCGGGGCAATCTGAGCCTGAATAACACCAACAGCACGACTTTCAGTGGAACACTGGGCTACCGCTTCCTGATTCCCACCGCAAATAGCGGTATTCGCGGCCTCGAGCTGGAAGCAGAAGGCGGTCCTGCATTGTTCAATGTAAACGGCAACTCTTCGGTAGGAACCATCCTGGCTTTGAGAGCTGGAATTCGCTTCTAAAATCTAAAGGGACTTCTGGAACCCTCGAGCACGCAAGCTCGAGGGTTTTTCAGTTTCACACTATTGACCTTGTCCCAAAAAATATCCCACAGCTCTTTTCCTGATTTCCCTTAATCCACTCGAGAAAGCAAACAAAAGTTTCAATTCGCTACCCCCTCGCGTAACGTCCACCCGGCAACTCCTGCACCAGACCCTGAAAGCGCAACATCATCAGCACAGACTGAACCTCAAAGGTACTCAGGCCACACCTCAGTGCGATGTCGTCCAGCAAGGGGGTTCCCTCGAGCGCCTCGAGCACCCGCATTTGCTCTGGGGGCAAATCAGGCAGCGGCGGTGCAGGCTTGCTGAGCCAGCCGAACTCGAGCACGATGTCTTCGGCGCTTTCGCACAGGGTTGCACCTTCACGCAGCAGCTTGTGTGGCCCCGCAGAAAGCGTCTCGAGCGGACGGCCCGGAACCGCGAA
>JACMOA010000184.1 GCA_014378225.1 Deinococcales bacterium
CGAACGGGTCTCTGAACGCCCGATTACCCACTTTCATACGATTCGTCAGCTTGCTTTTGGACAAGCTGCTTGACCCTGCCCAGATTTCAGGACGCACCCTTTAGAGGTGTGTTTTGAGTGGTGAGTTTCGAGGGGTGAGTTGTGAAAGACATCAGAGGTCAGACATCAGAAAAAGCAAGAACAAAGGCTATTCGCTCTTTAATCCCCTAACCCTCAAGCTTGTTCCCCTGACGTTTGTGGCATAAAGTACATCCATGAACAAAACTTTTATTCAAATCAGTTTACTGGTAGCCCTCTCGAGCGCAGGTGTTTCGGGTGCAGCGGGTAGCACGCCACTCAGCCGTTATCTGCCCGCAGGTGCCTTGGGGGTGCTCGAGGCCCAGAATTTGCGCGACGCTTTTAACGCCAGCAAACCGCTGCTTAAAGCTCTGGTTAAGTCGGTGGACCCCGGCACCAACTTCGCGGCCCTCGAGCTGGGGTCTAATGTGGTGTGGGGCAGTGTGGGCCTCGAGAGTTCGATTGGACTGTACAGCGTAGGAACCAAAGACGTGCAAATGTTGGCGGTCACGCGCACCAATGGGGCGGCCCGCACTTTACTGAATGCCGAAATGCGCTCGAGCCGCAAGCAAGGCCAGCCCGTGCGGGTGGGTGCGTTCAGCTTTCAGAAAGTAGTTAGCTCGAGCTTTCAAAGCATGTATATCGGTATGGGCGGCGGCGTGGCCTACGCCTCGAGCAGCGCGGATTTGATGCGGGCGTTTTTACGCCGCCTGAACGGGGAAAAACTGCCCAATCTGGCGGCAAACCCCAAGTATGTCAACTCCATGAAAACTTTAACCGAAAGCCAGCTCAAGATTTACATTGACTGGACCGCTGCGGTCAAAGTGTCGCGCAACCTTTTGGCTGATATTTACTTGCCCCGCATTCTGGACCCGCTGCTCGAGGGGCTGAACACCCTGGGACAGAGCGGTTACGGAATGACCGTGCAACCGGACGGCATCGAGGGCCGCGCCGTGCAAACCCTCAACCGTGAAGGCAAAGAAGTTAACCTGTACAACCTGCTCACCGCCAGCAAAGAAGAATTTAGCTCGGCGCAGTTTATTCCCTCCAATGTGTACAGCGTGGTGACGTGTGCCATAGACCCCGTTTCAGAACCACGCTACTGGGCCAACTGGTTCACCCGCTTCGACCTTTATGACCCCACCGGACTGCTGACCGACAGCCGCCTGGTGGACACCTTTTTAGACTCGAGCCGTTGGCTGGGCGACGAGCAGAGCACCATTACGCTCAAACCCATCGCTCAAAATCCCAACAGCCTGATGAGCACCTACCAAAACCAGATTCTGATGTTCGAGGTGCGGGACGAAGAAAAAGCCGAAGTGGTGATGCAGAACTTTGTGGGCAACTTCAACACTTCCCTCAAAGAGACGCTCGAGTATTACCGCAAGTTGCTGCCCACCAACGCTCAGGGCAAGTCACAAGGGGAGATGGAAGAGGGGGGCCTTTTTAACGGGTCGGTACTTTCCTCACTGCAACCCCTGTTTCAGTTGCTCGAGGGCGACTCGAAAATGATTTACAAGATTCAGGACGGATACCTCTTTGTGGCTTCGGATGAAACGGCCCTCGAGCAATTTCTGAACGCTCCCGAAAAGTTGGCCGATTTGCCCGCCTATCAAGCACTGCCCAAAGGTGGGCGTTGCCTGGATATTGTCCCTCGAGGCATCGCTCTGAGCAAAGCAGAATACCGCAAATTGGTCCAAGCCAGCCTGAGCACCAGTGCGGCCTTTTTACCTTCAGGAACGCTCGACACCCTCAGTGCCACCCTCGAGCGCTACGGCAAGAGCATCAAGGGAAGCAGCGGTTCATGGCGGGTGGAAGGGAATCAACTCTTTGGACAGGGCAAGCTTCGCATAGATTTTAAGTAGGCAGCAATGAGCTAAAAACAGTTCGGGTATTGGGCAAACGCCCTTCTGAAACCAGCTTCACCCGTATCTCCTCAAAACTCATAACCCACTCCTCTAAACTCGAGGGGTGTACATTCTGGGTATTGATACCTCCTGTGACGACACCGGAGTGGGAATTGTAAAACTCGAGAGCGGAAAAGCTACCGTAGTCGCCAACGCGCTTTGGACTCAAGAAATTCATAAGCAATACGGCGGCGTGATGCCGGAACTGGCCTCGAGAGAGCACCTCGAGCATATGGACCGGGTTTTGAGTGTGGCGCTGGGGGACGCGGATATTTCGCTCGAGCAGCTTGGAGCGATTGCCGCCACCAGAGGGCCAGGGTTGATGGGAGCGCTATTGGTGGGTCTGTGCTACGCCAAAGGGCTGGCTCAGGGCCTCGGCGTGCCGTTTTACGCCGCGCACCATCTCGAGGGCCATATAGAGGCCGCGCTTTCCGACTACCCAGACCTGCCCTTTCCGCATTTAGCATTGGTAGTTTCGGGCGGACATACACATTTATTCGATGTGCAGGAACCAAGCCTGTACAAACTGATTGGGGCCACCAAAGACGACGCGGCAGGTGAGGCGTTCGACAAGGTGGCCCGTTTGCTGGGGCTGGGCTTTCCCGGCGGACCCGCCATCTCAAGGGCAGCGCTCACAGGCGACCCCACCCGCGTTCCCTTTGGGCTTCCGCTCGAGGGTCAGAAGGGTTTCGATTTCTCTTTTTCCGGCCTCAAGACTGCTGCGCTCTACGCCCACCGGGACGGTGCAGAGTTGCACGACCTGGCGGCCAGTTTTCAGGCAGCGGTGGTACGAAGTCTGGTCAAAACCTGCGCTCGAGCGGCTAAAACCCTGGGCCGTGAGCATCTGGTGGTGTCTGGCGGGGTGGCGGCAAATGCGGCCCTGCGCGAAGCTTTCTCGAGCTTGGTTCTCAAAACATACTTTCCGCCGATGGATTTAACCACCGACAACGGCGCAATGATTGCGCTGGCGGGCGCTCGAGCGATTAAGTTGGGGCGTGAAAGCAGTGCGCTCGAGGTGGGCGCGGAGGCGTATTTACCGCTGGGGGCGTGATTTGGAAAGGCGCTCGAGGTGGCTGATGTTTACAGGGGCGTGTTCTGAACCTCGAGCATTTCCCACAAACCCGCTAAACTTCACCACATGCCGGAACCCCTCGAGCGTGCTCAAAATCCCGGTCAGCATTGGGCAAGAAGTCAATTAACTCGAGCGGTTTTTCTATCCAAAACCTGTTTTCCCTGCCCTCGAGCGGGTTACGTTTCTATCATGATTCTGCCGTATTGCGTTCTACAGCACAATTTTTCTCTCGAGTGCGGCACTCAAATCTCCTATCAGTCACAAAGCAGACAGACCCTCCCTCGAGCGCAGCCTTAGACTCTGTTTCCACTCGGAGGTTACATATGTCGCTTTACGGCGGAGATTGGTCCATGCTGTACCGCACCGCACGTTCACTGGCCCCTGAAGCGTTCTTCGAGGACGGCTCCCTGGCGGGGGCCTGGGGAGGGAAGTGGCACCCACACGGCACCCCCCGGCAGATGTACTCGCCCAACGACGGCACTGCGCTGGCCAGTGCGCTCAACCTGGACGTGGGCAGCGCCAAAGCGGCGCTGAGCGCAGCAGCGGACGAGGGTCCAGCCTGGGCCGCGCTGCCGCTCGAGCAGCGCTGTATTCGAGTTCAGGCGGCCGTAAACCTGATGCGTCAACACAGTGAAACCCTGGCCCTGCTGTTGGTGTGGGAAATCGGCAAACCGCTGATTCAAGCCCGGACCAGCGTGAACCGGATGCTCGAGGGCGTGGAGTGGTATTTGCAGGAAGCCGAGCGCCTCACCGCCGGGCGCACCCCAGTGGGCCTGGTGAGCAACATCGCGTCCTGGAACTATCCGCTCTCAGTGCTGGTTCACTCGATGCTAGTGCAAGCGCTGGCCGGAAACATCGCGCTGGCCAAGTCTCCTAGCGCGGGCGGCGCGGCCAGCGTGACCCTGGCGGTGGCGCTCTCAAGGCAAGCTGGGGTACCGTTGTGTCTGATTCACGGCAGCGGCAGTCTGCTGGGCGAGGTCCTGATTCGCTCCGAGGAGGTGGACGCGGTGGCCTTCGTGGGTGGACGCGCCCACGGGCGCAGCGTGGCCGATGGTCTGCTGGACCGCCGCAAGCGCTACATGCTCGAGATGGAAGGGGTCAACGCCTACGGCCTGTGGGAGTTCAGCGACTGGAAACTGCTCGAGGGCCAGCTTCTCAAAGGTTACGAGTACGGCAAGCAGCGCTGCACTGCTTACGCCCGCTTTGTGGTGGAGCGCCGTCTATTTCCCCAGTTTCTCGAAACCTACCAGCGGGCCATGAGCCAGGTCAAGGTGGGACATCCCCTGAAGCTCGAGAATGGCGATTTTCCCCGGCTGAGCTACGGTCCGCTTATCAACTCCGACAAGGTGAAATCTTTGCAAGCCAGGGTGCTCGAGGCCCTCACGCTGGGCGCGGTTCCGCTCTATCAGGGACAGCTCGAGGGAGCACGCTTTCTCGAGGGCCAGGACACCGGAACCTACCTCGCTCCCACTGCGCTGCTGGGCGTTCCCCGGCGCTCGGCACTGTACCACGCCGAACCCTTTGGGCCGCTCGATACCTTCGTGTTGGTGGACACTTTAGACGAACTCATCGGGGAAATGAACGTCTCGAGGGGAAGTCTGGTGGCCACCATCGGGACCGACAATCCTAAAGTGGCTGCCGAAGTCACACCACGGCTTCAGGCCTTCAAAGTGGGTGTGAACGCGCTGCGCTCGAGGGGAGACCGCGAAGAGGCGTTTGGTGGCTATGGCGAGTCCTGGCAGGGTTGCTTCGTAGGCGGGGAGCACCTGATTCGGGCGGTGACGCACAGTGAGTCGGGTGAGGCTCCGCTGGGTAACTTCATGGCTACCCGCAGCCAGATTGCCGCACCATGAAGCACTTACCAAACGTCAGCACGCTCGAGGCTCCGATGAGTGCTGACAGCCTGAAGCGGCCTGCACGTGGACTTCAGCAAATGGAACATGTGCTGTATCAAGTTGCGGCTTACCTGCTGGTGCTGGCGGCGGTGGCCCTGCTGGTCACGGCGGTGGTTGAACTGGTCACAACCTGGCGAGAAGGGGTGGACGGGGCGATTGTGCGGCTCCTTGACCGGGTACTGCTAGCGCTGATGCTGGCCGAAATCACCTACACCCTGCGCCAAGCCGAGCGCACCCGCACCCTCAGCGTGACCCCGTTTCTGGTGATAGGCATCATCGCAGCGGTGCGTCGGATGCTGATTGTCACAGCCGAATCGGTGGGCCACACTGATTTAAACAGCAGCGTGTTCATGGGCGGCTTACTCGAGCTGGGGGTGCTGGCGGTGATCATTTTGGTGTTCACCCTGGCGGGGCGCTGGCAAACGCCCGATAAGCCAACTTCGGATAAGCTAACTCCAGATAAGCCAAGCACCGAAGGGTGATTAAAAGTAGTGCTGCCAAACCTCAGACCGAGCTTAAACCTAACTTCGAGTTTGGAGCTTAGAAGTGAAGAGTGGCTCGAGCGTGCATATCCCTAAACCAAGTCAAAAATTCGTCACCTTAGCTTTTGTCCCAATAAACCTCGAGCGCCACACTTAAACTCTGAGCATGGCTTTCCAGGATTTACAGGGTTTTATAGGGTTGCTTGAGAAGCGGGGACAGCTCGTGCGGGTTACGGCCCCCATCAGTAGCACCCTCGAGATTAGCGAAATTGCAGACCGTTTCGTCAAGGCGGGCGGCCCCGCGCTGCTGTTTGAAAACGTCAAAGGCTCGAGTTTTCCGCTGGCCATTGGGTTGATGGGAACCCCACAGCGCATGGCCTGGGCGTTGGGCCTCGAGAGTTTGGAAGAACTGGCAGAAAAGGTGCGCGACCTGATTAAAATTCGGCTGGGTGGCCCTGTGGCCTTGCTGTCCAACCTGCCCAAACTCAGGCATGTTGCCAACTTGCCGCCCCGCCGGGTCAAGTCGGCCCCGGTTCAGGAAGTGGTCTGGCGCGGCGACGAGGTGGACCTTTCCAAAATTCCCGTTCTGACCTCCTGGCCCCAGGACGGCGGACCCTTCGTCACTCTGCCACTGGTGGTCACCAAACACCCCAAAACAGGTGAGTACAACATGGGCATGTACCGGGTGCAGGTACTCAGTAAAAACACCACCGGAATGCACTGGCAGCGCCATAAAACCGGAGCCAGACACCTCGAGCACGCTAGAGAACTTGGGGTTCGGCTCGAGGTGGCGGTAGTGCTGGGCGGAGACCCGGCGCTGATTTACGCGGCCACTGCGCCGCTGCCGCCCATTCCTGGCATCAACGAGTATTCACTGACCGGATACCTGCGTGGACAGCGCCAACCCATCGTGAAGGGCGTTACGATAGCTCTCGAGGTCCCGGCCAACGCTGAATTTGTGCTCGAGGGCTACGTGGACCCGCAGGAACCGTGGATTGACGAGGGGCCGTTTGGCGACCACACCGGTTTTTACACTCCGGTAGACAAGTACCCGCGCTTTCATGTGACTGCCGTCACCATGCGCCGCAACCCGGTTTATCCCGCCACCATCGTGGGCCGCCCGCCAATGGAAGACGCTTACCTGATTGAAGCCAGTGAACGCCTGTTTCTGCCCGCCGCGCAGCTCATCATCCCGGAAATTGTGGATTACCACATGCCTCCAGCGGGTGTAGCGCACAATCTGGTGATTGTCAGCATCAAAAAGGGCTACCCCGGTCAGGCATACAAGGTGGCGCACGGCCTGCTGGGGCTGGGCCAGATGATGTTTGCCAAAGTGGTCATTGTGGTAGACGCGGGCGTGGAAGTCACCAATCTGGAAGCGGTGCTCGAGCAGGTACGTGAAAAAGCCGACGTAGAGAGCAACGTCCTGCACTCGAGAGGACCGATTGACGTGCTGGACCACTCGAGCCGCAAGTGGAGTTATGGTGGGAAGTTGGTGATTGACGCGACCACGAAGATGCCCGAGGAACTCCGGTCAGGTGTGAGAGCTTCGCTCGAGCGGGAAAGTGGAGGGGCGGGGGAAATAAGGAGCAGGGGAGCAGGGGAGCAAGGGAGCGAGGCTACAATCTGCGCATCTCAAACTCACCTGCTGCAACCCGGATTTGTGACGGTTACGCTTCAGAAAACTCGAGCGGACCAGAGCCATGTACTAGGGGTAAAACTGGTTCGAGCGGTGGGGCCAGACATCAAGCACATCCTGATTTGCGACGAGTTGACCGACCCCGAGAACTTGCAAGATGTGTGGTGGACCGTGCTCAACAATATTGACCCAGAAAGGGATGTCTGGCTCGAGCAGAATTCACACGGTGGGAGCGTGCTGGTGTGGGACGCGGCCCGCAAGATTCCTGAAGAAGATTTTGACCGGGTATGGCCCGACAAAATCGAGATGACCGCCGAGGTAAAAGCTCGAGTGGACCGGATGTGGCACGTTTGGGGCTTGCCGGATTTGGGGTGAGCTTGGCTCGAGGGTAGGAGGGTTAGAGGTTGGGAAAGCAAATAACCTTTGTTCTTGTTTTTTCTGACTTCTGACGTCTTCAGCTACTCATACGGATTCCGATTGATTCCGTTACGTGTTCCGCTGCGCGGCTCACTCCACTACACAATCAGAACCGTAGTTTTTCCTAACCGCTCCGCTGTCTTGACCTAGACAGCACCTTCCGGGCTAGGCCGCTGGAAATATCGTTCACTACGTTACCGATATTTCCGGAATCCTTATCACCACTCAAAACTTTATCTCTCTCTGGCTCCATCCCCCGCCATAAAAACTGTGACACCGTTCCCTCAAACTCCGGTGGACGCGGTGTTCTTGCCACTTTGCATTGGGTATCCAATTCCTGGCGGGCATCAAACACAAAGCAGGTTCCGTCGTAATCCTGCTCGGCGTCTTCCATTTGCTGAAAATAGTGCAGAATGCCGCCCTCGAGCTGTAAAATCTCGATTCCTCTCGAGGCCAGCCATGCACCCGTTTTTTCGCAGCGAATGCCGCCGGTGCAGTACATGGCGATGGTTTTGTCTTCCCACTGCGGAAGGTTCTGGTCTATGAACTGGGCAAAATCCCGAAAGTTGTTCACGCCGGGGTTGATGGCCCCTTTAAAATGGCCCAGGGTGTACTCAAAAGAGTTGCGGTTATCAATCACAATCACATCTTCGCGCCCCAGGAGTTCGCGCCACTCGAGCGGAGAAACATCGGTTCCCCGGAAGCGGGTGGCGTCTACCCCCGCTATACCCAGTGGTACGATTTCGGCCTTCAAACGAACCCGCAACCTGTAGAAGACCTGCACACTGCTCGAGGTTCGTTTGTACATCAGACCCGAGAAACGTGAATCTTCCTCGAGCGCGTCCCGCACCGTTTGCAGGCCCCCCTGCGAACCACACAACATCCCATTAATGCCCTCAGAAGCTACCAAAATAATCCCCCAAAGCCCCGCGCTCGAGCAAACCTCCTCGAGTTTTTGAGCGAGTTCCGGGGGACTCTCTACCCGCACAAAGCGGTAAAAAGAATCATGTAACAAATCAGACATACTTCAGTTTACGGGAAACTTGAGCTTTGAGAGGAAACCCAGTCCAGAGGCTGTTTGGGCGCTCGAGTAAACCAAACACCAGAACCTACTTGAGCGTTATCGGAATCACACTTCCCACGCGGGGACGTAGGTCGTTTCCTACCTGTAAAATGTACACCATACTCTTAACACGGTCCCCGTTTTGATTGAAGGCGATGTCTCCCGTCAAGGTTTTAGTGCCTTCGATATTGACCTTACGAAGCGCGGCCATCACGCTCGAGCGGGTGGGTTTCTTGCCTCCCGCCTGTTTAATGGCAGTTCGCAAAGCTTCTAGCGCAACCTGCGTCGCGTCAAAGGCCAGCAAACCCACTCCAGATACTTCTTTCTGAAACGTTTTTTGATAGTTCGCAGCAAAACTCTTTGCTCGAGGATAAGCGGCAGGCGGTGCAACCGTAGACGTAATGTAAATATTCTTGGCATTTTCGCGGGCAAGCCTGTAAAAACTTGAGCTGTTGAGGTTATCCGACCCCACGAAAGGAACGCTGATTCCTGCTTTTTTCATGTTCGAGAGCAGGGCCGCCGCCGTGTCATATTGACCGCCAAAGTACACCACATTCGGCTTTAAATCCTTGATGGTGCTCAGTACGTTGGAGAAGTCAGCCTTGCCCAGCACCTGTAAACGCTCGTCGGTGTTGTTGAAGATTATGGGGGTTGTTCCTATGTTGCCCAGTACCTTTACCCCCGCGTCGCGTAAACCCGAAGCGATTTGTACCGTCAGGCTGCGCCCCGCCGAAGTGCTGTCATTAATCAGGGTCACGCTTTGAGCACCCAGCGTCTTGGTCAGGAATTTCACGGCGGCGTCGGCTTGCGCGTCGTCTCTGGCCACCAGACGGTTCACGCTAATCAAACCCCGGTCTGTGAGGATGGTGGCGGTGGCGGTGGGACTGAGCATCGCCAGCTTGCCAGAAAACAGAAAATCTGAAGCTGTAACAGCGCTATCTGAATAAAGGGGTCCGATGAGCACCAGCACATTGGGGTCTGCCACCGCTGCCTGAGCCTGAGTTTTGGCTTTTTCTGCTTGGTCTGCATCGTCAAAAGATTTGAAGCGTAAGTCAAAGCCCAGTTTTTTGAATTCCCCTCGAGCGTCGTTGAGCGCCTTCAAGGCCACGTTACGAACTTCTTCTCCGATGCCCGAAAGCGACCCGCTGAGCGGGGCCATGTAACCCACGGTGATAATAGGTAAGTCCTGTGCTCGAGCCGGAAAGACAGTGCTCGAGAGCACTAGAGAAAGCAGGATAACTTTTTTCATTGTAGTAAACCATACTAATACATACTGAGCTATAAACAGGTGTAAAACCCCACATGAGACATTTTAAGTTTAGGAGCATTTGCACAAACACACCCCAAACCCGAGCGTAAGTTCAGCCCCTCGAGCTGTACAGGCCAAGCTTTCTGGCTTTTTCGGCCCAGGATTTTCTCTTGTGTTCGCTCGAGCCACGGATGGGGCCAAAACTAAAAATTTTGACCGGCTTGATGCCGCTGAATTCGAGAGATACCCCTAAAAGTATGTTGACCCTGGAATAAAGACCAAAAAAAGAGGGAAAGTGTGTTTATGACGACACTACCTTCCCCACGTGCCATCTTACGCCCCGTACACTGCCCAACCTGTGGTGCAAGCCACCTGGAAAATGGGGGCAGCTATACTCGCAAAAGTCGTGACCTACAGGGCATCCATGCGGTCAAGGTCCTGCGTTTTCGTTGTGCCAAATGTCACAAAACCTTGGAGCGCACCTATCCCCCGGTGTGGTGCGCTCCGGTTGGTACAGCCAAAAAGTTCAGGGCATTTTTACCATCTTATC
>JACMOA010000185.1 GCA_014378225.1 Deinococcales bacterium
CGTTATGGGGACTACTTATAGGGGCGGGAATTCATTTTTTACTCGAGCGTAAACGGGAAGTACGCTAGCATCATCTCCCCAAGCCATTTCTTTTTTCAGGAGCATTCTATGAAACTTATCTCGGTCAATCTACCCGCTCGAGCCGGAACACGTTTAAACGCCTACGACAGACAAACTGGAATCCTCAAGCGTCCTGTAAACCACGCTGTAACCCTGAATACGCTCGGACTAGAGGGTGATTTCATCGGGGATAAAAAACACCATGGTGGCCCGGACCAGGCGGTTTATGTGTACACGCTCGAGGATTACGCCTTTTGGGAAGGTGAGTTAGGACGGGCGCTCGAGCCGGGAACCTTTGGAGACAATCTGACTGTTTCAGGTTTCTCGAGTGCAGAGGTTAACATTGGGGACCGCTTAAAGATAGGTGGTGTGTTGCTCGAGGTGACTGACCCGCGCATTCCGTGCGGCACGCTGGCGGCGCGAATGGAGGACCTCGAGTTTGTGAAAAAGTTTCGGGCGGGGGCGCGGCCCGGACTGTATTGCCGCGTGCTCGAGCCAGGTACGGTGCAGGCAGGTCAGGAGGTTGAATTCATTCGCAACCCAGAACCCATTGTGGCGGTGCTGGACCTTTTCGAGCTGTTTTTTCTCAAAAAACCTCCTCGAGCGCTGCTGGAAAAGGCCCTAAGTGCCCCTATCGGAGCAAGGACCCGCCTTGACCTGACCGCACAGCTCGAGAAAATGGGACCGTCCTGATGTTGACCCACGACCCACTCGAAGGACACCGCCTCTCGCTCAAACACATCCTGGACGCTTCGCACACCGTTGACCCGGTGTTTTTGAACACGCCGCAATACCGTGCAGAGGCCCTCGAGCGGGAGTTGGGTTTTGAGCTGGTGGTCAAGGTGGAAACCCTGAATCCGATTCGCAGTTTCAAAGGCCGGGGCGCGGATTACCTGGTGGCTTCGCTCGAGCCAGGAACCCAAATCGTGTGTGCCAGCGCTGGAAACTGGGGACAGGCGATGGCCTACGCCTGCCGCAAACGCGGTTTGGAGTTGATTTGTTACGCCGCAAACGGAGCAAACACCCTCAAGCTCGAGCGAATCCGAGCGCTGGGCGCGGAAGTCAGACTATACGGCGAAGACTTTGATGCCGCCAAGCTCGAGGCCAAACGTTACGCACAGGAAAGCGTAGCCCGCATGGTCGAGGATGGGCTGGACCCTCTTATCTCGGAAGGCGCGGGAACGCTGGGACTCGAGTTGTGCTCCTATCCCGAACCTCTGGACGCGGTGCTGATTCCGTTGGGCAACGGGGCGATGCTCAACGGAACGGCTCGAGCCATTAAATCCCTCAGTCCAAAAACTCAGGTGATTGCAGTGTGCGCCCAGGGTGCGACCTCCATGCTCGAGAGTTGGAAAGCCAATCGTGTAATTGAACACGAGCGCATACACACCATTGCAGACGGCATCGGCGTGCGTATTCCCATTCTCGAGGCAGTAGAGGATATGCAGGGTTTGGTAGACGATGGCCTGACCGTTTCGGACACGCAGATGGTCGAGGCCATGCGTAAGGCGCTCGAGACTCTGGGCGTGCTACTCGAGCCGTCGGGGGCGGCAGGGTTAGCGGCGGCTTTCCAATACCGCTCGAGGTTTGCAGGAAAGCGGGTTGCTACAATTTTGTGCGGGGGCAATGTGACCGCAGAGCAGTTTAGGGCGTGGTTTAGTTAAAAGCTTGAGAGTGGACATAACATTATGTCCACTCTCGGGTGGTTCGGCTTGGCCTCCGCAAATTGGGGCGCTCGAGCCTCTTATGCCCCCGCTGTCGAATATAAATTCTAAAACTTCTTCTGGCTCGAGCGCGTAGCTTGACCCGTAAAATCTGGGAGGCAAAGCTGGTCTACCTGATGCAGTCTCATTTTGCAGACGGCGGTTCAAAGTCTAGCACCGCCCGAGCAGTCACCTCATCCACAATCAGGCGGTGCATCAATTGACCTTGCAGCGCAGCGTGTAAGGCCGCAGCTTTACCCAGACCACTCACCACGCAGATGGACTCCTGTACCCGCTGCATCAGGGTCAGGTCTGGTCCACTGGCTCGAGCGTTGAGGGAAATTCCCTGGTGGCTTCCATCGGCGCGGTAAAATACGGTGGCAATATCACCCACGGCTCCCTCGCTACTGAGACTGTTCAGGTCGCTCGAGGACAGATACCCGGCGCTGTAGACGTGGCTGGGAGTATGAGCGGTATGGCTGCCCACCGAGTACATCAGAATGTCGGATTGCTCTTGAAGGTCCAGCACATGCTGCACACTCCGCTCACGCCACATGGCCTGTTTGGTGGCAGGGTCGTCAAAGAAGGTGGGAACCGGGAACAACTGCGCCCTGGCGGAAAAGTTGTGGGCAAAGCGCAAAAGGGTTTCGGTCACAAAGCCACTCACAAAGTCAACGGCGTTGGCCGAGCCGTTGAGCTGAACAAAAGTTATGTCTGCTACCGCTTTGGGAACCAGCGCACGGCTGACCGCGTTCAGGGTGTTGCCCCAGGCCAGCCCTACCCGTACGCCGGGACGCAACACACTGCTCAGCAGGTTTGCCGCCGCAGTCGCGGTGCGCTCGGTCCAGACCGCCTCACTGCTGCCAAACGGAACACCTACCACCTGCGCCTGCAAAAAAGGATACCGTGCCTGAAGTTGAGCCTCCAGCCCCTGCGCCTCACCCTCGGGGTCGTGAATCCTAATCTCTACCAACCCACTTTTGCGGGCGTGGGTGAGTAGTCTGGATACCTTGGGCCGCGAAAGTTTCAGCTCGAGCGCAATCGCTTCGGTGGTCAGCCCCTGTTCGTAATAAAGGCGGGCCACCTGAACCGCCTGAAGTGAAAGTGCCTGGGATTGGCGCAGGGTTTCGGGGCTGGTGTTATCTGAGGTCATGCGTCGGGACTCAGCATAGTGCAAGCGAAGGCACTGTCAAGCAACTGTTGTAACTCGAGCGTCGAAAAAAGCGCATCTAACCTCGCGAACATGAATGGAGTCATACTTTCATTTTAAACGTGTCAAACGCTCAAGACAGAAATTATAGCGGCATAAAATCCACATATCTTAACCCGATTTCTCAAAGTCTCGAGATGGACTGAGTCTTGGGTGGGAACAATGAAGGTGCCAGGGGTTGAACATACGTCCATCAACATGTATCATCTGTTCACGCAAAGCAGCGCATTTCAAAAGTCTAAACGCAAGTGGGTCAACCCTTCCAATACACACGGGTTTTTTGCCTGTTGTATAAAGTTCTGGCTTAGTCATTGCAGGTCAAATGCCGACTCAAGGAGAATCATGCTACATC
>JACMOA010000186.1 GCA_014378225.1 Deinococcales bacterium
CTAGCGGTAGTGCTCAACCAGAAACTGCGCGGTCAGACCTTTTTTCGCACCGCTTACTACATGCCGTCCATCGCCTCGAGCGCCGTCATTACCCTGATTTTTATCTGGTTGTTCCGGCCCACCGGAATCATTGCCTACTTAACCAGTCAGTTAGTCAATTACGGACCTATTCTGCTCAGTTTTATTGCGCTTTTGGTGGTGATTCAGGCAATTCAGGTGGCTTGGGAACGCTCGAGGGGACTACCCGCTGGAGCTTTTGACCCGGCGCTGTTTATCGTTTCCCTGCTGGTAGCCGCTGTGGTGACGTGGCTGCTAACTCAGTTCAGCGTGCTATCGGTGGGCAACAGCCCCCAGATTCAGCTCAACTGGCTCAGCACCCGTGACAAATTTCTGGGCTTCATGCCGTACCCCCTGCTGGTCATTATTGTGATGAACACCTTCACCACTATTCCCACCCTGATGCTGTTCTTTCTGGCGGGGCTTCAAAACGTTTCCAACAGCCTGTACGAAGCCTCTGGGATAGATGGAGCCACCCCCTGGGAGCAGATGCTCTACATCACAGTACCCATGCTGCGCCCGGTCACGTTTTACGCCATCACCACCGGCTTGATTGGAACGCTGCAAATGTTTGACCAGGTGGCCCTGTTTGATGGCACCGCGCCGCAGGAAAGCATTATTACCCTGGCTTACTACGTTTACAACCGGGTGCTGGGAACCGGGCAGAGCATGGTGGGGTTAGCTAGTGCGGCTGCACTGGTGCTAGCGCTGCTCACCATCATCGTGGTTCAAATTCAACGCCGCTTCTTTGTGAGTGACGAAGGGGTGAAATAATGACCGCCCCAAGCAAAAGCTTTACCTACGTAGGTGGAGCTAAAGTGGACACCGCCTGGGTGATGCGCCGCCGCTGGGCGCGGGCCGGACTGATGTACTTCCTGCTGGTTTTCTTCGCTATCGTGTTCATGGGGCCGCTGCTGATGGCTCTGGTCTCGAGCTTAAAGACCGACCCGCTCGAGTATCCACCCCGCTTAATTTTTGAGCAACTGCTGCCTAAAAACTGGAACGCCGCCTTCAAGCTGGGTCAGCAGGCCGGAGGTAACGGCTGGACTGGAGGTATCGCTCCTGGCGCGAACATATCCTTCGAGGCCAGCTATCTGGTTCCCTCGAGTGTGGTCCCCACGGGTAAAAACCCTGAACTCGTCTCTGTGCTGGTTCCCAAGATTCGCCCCGGCGCGGGGTCCAATATCCTGGGCAATATCAGCTACGCCGCCGACTACGCCAAGATTGAAAACCTCAAAGTCTCGAGCTTGACCGCCGCCACGATGCCCGACGGTAAACCCGGACAGCGCGTGACCTACACCTGGAACATCACGTATCCTTTGAATGCTAAAAATGTGGACGAGCCGGACAAGCCCGCGCCCAGAATTGCGCTGACCCCGCTCACGCTCGAGGCCCCGTTTGACTACGTGTACCAGAGTGCCACCCTGGACCCCAGCCGACTCGAGAACGTTCAGGCCGCTCGAGGGGACCGGACCTACACTTACCCCAAAATTCAGAGCTACATCAACGTTTCACCGGGAGCGCTGAACTACACCTTCCGCAATTACTTTCGCATCTTCGAGGAAGCGCGGGACATTTCAAGCGGACAAAGCTTGTTTCTGGCCTGGATTCTCAACTCTTTTTTGCTGGTGTTCCTCAAATGTAGCTCCGGCCTGATTCTTGCTCCGATGGCAGGCTACGCATTAGCGCGGCTTAACTTTCCCTACAAGAACGCTTTTTTCGTGTTCATGCTGTTTGTGATGACAGTTCCCAATCAGGTGCTGTTTATCAGCAACTATCTTGTGCTGCGCGATATTAACCTGCTGGGGTCCATCTTTGGGGTGTGGCTGGTGTCTCCCTTTGTGGCTGCCGGACAGGTCTTTTTGATGAAGCAGTTTTTTGAGACGCTGCCCCGAGAACTCGAGGAAGCCGCCAAGATTGACGGCGCAAGTGTGAGTACCACTTTTTGGCGGGTGATTATGCCGCTGGCGGGTCCGGCGCTGGGCGCACTGAGCATCACCACCGCGCAGGGCGCTTGGAACGAGTATTTCTGGCCCGCAGTGGCCCTGACAAGGGGGGGAACCAGTCTGACCTTACCTATTGGTCTGCGCTCGTTCAACCAGACCTACGGCGCGTCTGGCGATTACGGCCTGATTCTGGCCGGAGCCATCGTATCTGCGCTGCCCGTAATTATTTTGTTTATCGTATT
The DNA here is from genome assembly GCA_014378225.1 of Deinococcales bacterium. Lineage (GTDB taxonomy): Bacteria > Deinococcota > Deinococci > Deinococcales > Deinococcaceae > JACMOA01. The sequence goes on from JACMOA010000186.1 coordinate 2,246, forward strand.
CCAGCGCTACTTTGTGGCCAGTGCGGCCTCGAGCGGGGGGAAAGAGTAGTCTCTGGTTATCAGTTTTCGGTTTTTGTCTTGGACAAAACAGCATTATCTTGGGATAAACGGCACGTCTTGGACAGAACGGCACGTCTTGAGCAGAACGGCACCTAGCGGGCGTCTTGGCGAAAGCGGCACCTATCGGGCCTCGCCACCTGCTCGCCTATCGGGCCTATCCGCCGATTTTCAGAGGTGCTCGAGCGTGTTGTTTCTTTCTAAACTCGAGTACCCCTGATAATGGAGCGCAACAGAATTTAAATCCCATTAAATTTCTTTGGTAAGTCAAACCTTTCTTTCCGCCTTTCGCGACTCCCAAAAGAAGTCCATTGCCATACCTTGTAAAACCCCACCCTCGAGACCCGTTCCCAACCCATCTTGTAACCGCTTTCATTCCTCGAGCAAATGCTCTAAGGTGCTCGAGTTAAAATTCGTTTGCTCGAGCATTTTTTATGGCTCGAGATTCTGGAAGAAGGAGACATTTCCCTTGAGACTCAAAGAAAATACCCTTTATCTGGTCATGGACGACCAGGGTCAACTGTCCGGTGGAGAATCTGGACTGTATGACCGCGATACCCGCTTTCTTTCCCGGCTCGAGTGGCGCATTGAGAATTTGCCGCCCACCGTGCTCTCCACCCACCGTCCAGAGCCGTACCGTTTTTCTCAGCACGCCACCGAACCTCATCTGGGCCACGTTCAGCGGCTCGAGCTACGAAGAAAAGGAATGCTGGACGGCGCAGGCTACGTTGAGACCGTGCGGGTCAAAGCTTTTGATTCGCTGCAAAACTACACCACAAGCTACGGGCGAGAAATGCCTGTGCTGCAAAACCTCGAGCTGAAGTTGGATTGCGATTTCCGCGATATGTTCGAGGTTCGGGGACTCCCGCCGCTTAACCGGGATATTCAGGTTCAATCTCTTTCAGACGGCCTGGTGTACGCTTACACCGGAGAAGATGGGGTGCGCCGCGAGGTGAAAGTGACCCTCGAGCCAATGGGGGAAGTGCTCGAAGAAGATGAAGTGCTCGAGGAGCGGCAAACCATGGCCACCCTCGACTTGCCGGGAGCCACCCACGAGAAGGGAGAAGAGCGCCCCATCACTGGGCGTAAAATACGCTGGCAGATTCCCCAGGAAAGTTCCCTCGAGCTGACCATTAAG
>JACMOA010000187.1 GCA_014378225.1 Deinococcales bacterium
ATTCTGATAGATATTCACAGCCACTTACCTTTGTAGGCTCCCCTTTTAAAGCTCTGGCTCTATGCCCATCCGCCGTGCCACACCGTTTCATCGGCGCTCGAGCCACGTTGAAAAGGGTTTAACGGGCGCTCGAGTCGGGTAGAATTCCCAGTCTCACTTCTTCTTGGTACGTGCGCTCGAGCAGGAATTGTTGAATTAGAACTTCCTTGCTTGTCCCTTCGCGCCTAGCTAGTTCTTGTAAACGGCGCTCGAGGTTATTGGGCAAATGTAAATTGACCCTGTTTCGCGCTCGAGCCGGATGATTTCCCCAGCCCCTGACCGCGCCTTCCCAATTGGTTATCTCGGGAATGTCCGAAAAATCAATGTCCTCGTCACGCATTTTAGATAGGCGCTCGAGTTGATTTTTTTGTTCAGAAGATATTTCTGGCATAAGCTTCTTTTTCCTTGCTCGAGGCCGCTCGAGCCGAGATGATTCTCACTATTTCTTCGTTCTGGTCTGCATCAAGTCGGTACGTGTGCGCGACCAGTACGACGTACATCCCCTCAATAACTCCGGTAGCTTTCCACCGCTCTTCGTCGTTCTCGAATCTGTCCTGAACCACCAGCAAATAAGGGTCGTCAAAAACCGCTGAGGCAGCTTGAAAATCAATTCCGTGCTTTGTTTGATTACTCTGATTCTTGGTTTCATCCCATTCAAAGCGCACAGATTCTCCGTGTCATCACAAGCCTATTCTAACGCAGCTCGAGCGGTTCCCATGCGTCGAGTTCAATCACAAACTGTCCTCTAGCACTTCCAGGTTGCCGTTTTTTAAGCGCAGTATCCACAAAAACCAGCCGTCCAATGACCTTACCTTCCTGGGAAAGCAAGATTTCCTCGCCAGAGTGCGCCCGCTCGAGCAATTGGGCAAACTGGCCTTCAGCTTCACGAAGGGTTACAACCTGAGTCATGAGTGTAGTTTACCTCAGCTCGAGCGTCACCCATCCAACTCAATCCGGTCATAAATCTGCTCGAGCGAGACACGTGCTCCAGCACACCCCACCTCGAGCGTACCCTCACTTAGCGTCGCCATCATCCAGCCCTGACCGCTCCGAGTGTAAACCTCGAGCAAACGCTGCGCCTGGTGAACCAGAACGTAAGTTTGCAAACTGGGCAGGCGCGTGTACGCTTCAAACTTTTCGCGGCGGTCTATCTGGTCTGTGCTGGGCGATAAAACCTCGAGCAGAAAACAGGGGAAATACACAACATACGGGTCATTGTCCGATTCAACGCAGGTGATGACCACATCTGGGTAATACATCCGTCGCACGGCCTCGACCCAAAGTTTAATATTCTCGCTCTGATAGCTGCATTTCTTCGCTCGAGCCTGAGGGCGCAGTGCTTCGGTGAGGTTGTTGACAATATCATTGTGACGGCGGCTAGAACCAGACATGGCGTGAATAAAGCCGTCCAGAAACTCGTGCCGCAAGTCACTATGGCGCTCGAGTTCTAAATACTCCTCGAGTGTGTAGCGCTGGGGTTTGAAAGCAGGTTGGGTCATGGGTTTGATTTTAACTCGAGCCGCAGCACAATTTCTTTGAATAGCTCAAGTTTTAGATTCCCATCAATATGGGCTTGCATAGAAGTATTGTACCTCCGCTCGAGCCAAAATTTCCCAAATCTTTCTTCCTGCTCAAGCCATAAATAAAGCGGCAGGGCCGAAACCCCACCGCTCGAGCGTGCTTTCAATTTAGAAGAAATTACCGATTCTAAAGCTGAATTTGCCGTTCGGATTGCGCTCACTGAAGGCGTAATCAAAGCGCAGCGCAGGCAGCAGGAAGGTTCCCAGACCCAGGTTGAGTTGGACTCCCGCGCCCACACCCCATTTGAGCAGGGGGTCCCGCGTGTTTTGCCACGCGTCGCCCAAATCCGCAAAAGCTACCCCGTAGAGGCCCTGTGCCACCCCCGCGTTGACGTTGAAGTTATAGCGGTACTCGGCGCTCGAGGAGAAGAAATTGGTGCCAGTAAACTCGCGGGAGTCGTAGCCGTGCAGGGTTTCCGCTGGGGACACGCCCACATCCGAGCCACCCACTGAGAACTGACGGTTGGCAGGAGCGCTGCCAATCAGGGTTCCCGCGTTGGCCCGCAGCGCCAGAACCTGCTGGTTCGAGCCATTAGACAGCACGTTCCCGAAGCCCAGGTAGGTGCTGGCCCCGGCAGCTAACCGTGTCCAGTTGTAATTGACCGGTCCAGCATTGCCGAAACCAAAACCCAGATTTCCGCTGGCCCGCACGCCAGAGCTGGGGAACTCGGGGTTGTTGGTGTTGTCAAAGTTCAGTCCGCTCGAGAGCAGGCTGGTGGCTCCGTCCTGTGGCACAAAGCTGCTCACCGAGGGCAAACTGGTAAGCGGTGTGCCGGGTCCCACTCGAGGTAACAGGTCAGCGTCGGTGGCGTTCTCGAGCGAGTTCTGGTCTTGGGTATAGCTGGCGCTGATTCCGATAGAAAGAAAATCGCTCAGTGGCCTCGAGATGCTGAATTCCACTCCGCTCGAGCGCTGGCTGTACTCACGGGCGGGGTCCACTTCCACTCCGGCGGCATCGGTGTTTTTGATTGGCTTGTTTTCTGCGTCTAGCAGTTTATTGTTGCCCGTAACCGTGGAATATACGCTCGAGGACACCTGGGTTCGCACCGTTTTGAAGTCCAGAAAATCAATATCAAGCCAGGGAATGGTGTAGCCCAGAGAGCCACTGAGATACTGCCCTGCGTCGTTTTGCTGACCGTTGAGCTGAAAGTTGACCTTATGGGCCAGACCAAACAGGTTGTTGTACTGAAGCGCCAAATTTCCGCTAAAGCCATCCCGACTGCTCCACTCGAGGCCCGGAAGAAGGTTGAACTTGCTACTGTCCGTCACTTCAAACGAAACAATAAGCGAGGTGGGGTCGCTTTCACTGGGGCGAATTTGGGGCGTTCCCAACTGAAACAACTCGGTGCGGAGAACCTTTTCAAGGCCTTGCCGCAACTTGTCGGTGTTGAACAGCGAGCCTGGAGGGGGAAGTTCGCGCAAGATGATGCGGTTCTGGCTGGTCTGGTTCCCTTTCCATTTCAGCTCGTAAGCCCCAATCTTGACCTCGCGCAAGTTAAAGGTCAGCACGCCGTCCACAAAGCTAATGGGGTCCGGCTGAGTGGTCAACTCGAATCCCCGGTCCCGGTACGCTTTTTGAATACTGACGTAATCTTCCTGAGCCAGGGAAACGTTGTACTGGTCCCCGGTTTTAAGTCTTAGCAGGGCGGTCAATTCCTGTGCTCCAATCACTCCACTGCCCTTAACCTCTACCCGCGTAACCTTGCCTGCGGGCAAGGGGCTAAGGGAAAAGCTGACATTGACGGTACCGGGGTCCTCAGGGGTCTGGGTAAAGCTCAAATCTACGGTCTGGCCCAGCTGATTGCCAATCAGGCGCAGTTCGTCGCCCAGGGTACGCACGTTGAACAAATCTCCAGCCTTAGCCTTTAGCCCCACCGCTTTACCCAACGGCGCAGTATCAATGCTGGCAATTTTGAGTTCGCGGACCTGTACGGTGAGGGTTCCCCCAGCCAGTTCACTGCGAACTACATCTACACCACTACCGCTGAAACCCGCGTTAGCGTAAGCCATACCTACGGCCTGCACGGCCCGTTGGTAGGTCAGCACATCAAACTTACCCCCAGCTACCAACGGCCTAAACGCCGCCTCGAGCGTGGCTTTGGGTACAGCAGCGTTGCCTACGAACACCACTTTGGTCACAGGAACACTTTCCTCGAGAGTATAAGTGACCGTTGCGCCTTCCTTTTCCTCTACGATGTCGGTAATCACGCGGGGCGCAAAAGGGAAACCCGCGTCGCGGTACGCTTTTGAAAGCAGGTCTTTGGACTGCTCGATGCGGGCTGCGTTGAGCGTGGTTCCGGCGCTGATGTTGAGATTGCCCTCGAGCGCGGCTTTAATGCGGTCAGGTGGAATAAAGGTGCTCTTGACCACCACGTTTTTGATGTCCGCGTTAGGGACTACCGTGATGACCAGCACGGTCTGACCTGCAATATCCTGAAGTTCAGCGCTGGCCCTCTGAAAAAAGCCCTGACTTAAAACCGCTAGCTGCACGGCAGTCAGGTTAATCTGACTGACCGAATCCCCGATTTGTACCGGAAGATTGACCTTAATCAATCCAGTGAGTAAGTCCGAGGTACCCCGAATTTGAATATCTTGTAGGGTTCCCACCGACTGGGCCTGGGCCTGAGAAAGAGCGCCTACCGAAAGAGCCGCCGCCAGAGAAATAAAATTTGAATAGCGCATTGGAAGTTATTGTAACGGGTTTAAGGCTGACGCGAGCATACGAGCTAATTAAGAAGGATTAGGATTGGATGGGGAAAACGGGTGAAGGGTTAGAAATTCGAGCGCCGATATTACCGAAACGGTGGTCAAGGCGCTGAATAAGTAGACAAAGTGGAAAGTATTACCTCTCCGACTGTTTTGGATAGGCCCGATAGGTGCCGCTCTATACAAAATAGTCGGAGGCGTTTCTTTCTTACCCTCGAGCGAAGCTCCCCTCATTCCACCTCCAGAACTTGTACCCTATATCCATGTTGGTTGCACTCAGGAATGTGGATAAGTATTACGGAAGTCAAAAGGTGCTCGAGGGGGTCAATTTCTCGCTCGAGCCGGGACAGCGCGTGGCGCTGGTGGGCCGCAATGGGGCGGGCAAAAGCACCCTGCTGCGCCTACTTACAAGAGAAGAAGAACCTCTGGGTGGACAGGTGCTGCGTAGCAAAGGTGTGCAGATTGGTCTGCTGCGCCAGGACCCGGTGTTTCCCGCCAACTCTACCATTCAAGACGTGCTCGAGCGGGCTTTTCACGAACTGGACAGCTTGGAAGACGACCTCGAGCGCCTCAACATTAAGGTTTCACAGGACCCAGAAAATATAGCGCTGCTGGAAGAGTACAACGCGGCGCTCGAGCATTATCAGTTGCGTGGAGGTTATCAGAGGCGGAGTCGGCTCGAGGGTGTGCTGCTGGCTTTCGGGTTCCGGGGCCGCGAGTTTGAACAGGTCTCAAAGCTGTCCGGCGGC
>JACMOA010000188.1 GCA_014378225.1 Deinococcales bacterium
CAGCAGGACCAGCAGTCCCACGAAGCCGCCATCGTCGCTCGAGGAGCTGCGGTAGCCACTGTTATAACCGCCGCCTCCGGGCAGCACAATCACCGGAGGAATCGAGAACCCACCGCCCCTCGAGCCACTATTAAAGCCCCCACCACTTCTGGACGAGCTACCCCCACCAAAACTACCGCCCCCACTCGAGCGTGAAGACGGTGCAGAACGGCTCGAGCCACCGCCCCCGCCGAAGCCTCCACCACTCCTCGAGCGGGATTGCACCATCACTTCTGTGCTGCCAGAGGTGGAACTCCGTGCGAGTGGCGCGTGGGTGGACGGCAGGATTAACTCTCGAGCCTGAGATAAGGGAGCCGCTGCGGAGAGCAGGCAGAACAGGAGGGTCAGGAACGCTCGAGCGAATTTCATAGGCACATTGTAAGCCAGTTGGGACATGAAGCGAACGCGGAGCGGTCTCGAGTCATTTGTTGCGCTCCACCCACTCGAAAAATAGATAGCCGCCCACCAGACTCAGCAAAAAAAGCACTGGAGAACGAAACAGAGTTCCCAGAAACATCCCGTACAGCACGCCCTCAGTCACGGCTCGAGCGGGTCCGGGGCGCAGCAGGAGGCGCAGTAAAACCACCACAATCAAGGGAAGAATCACCGCACCCTTTAGAGCCACACTGAGCAGTGCACTGGAGGTCAGGGCCACCGCATACCCCACCGTGACTGGATACGGCGAAAGCAAAGGACGCCCCACACGACCCTTTGGAGCTGTCTGCACTCGAGGGAGAACAAACACGCTCGAGGGTGGGGGTTTCACAGATTTCACTCCCTCTTCCAGGTCGCGGTAGCCCCTGAAGTCGGTTCTCTGGGTTCGTAGGATGCCCAGAAACTCGAGGGTGTTCTGAGGTCGGTCTTCCACCCGCAGTTTAAGGCAGCGCTCAATAGTTTGCTCGAGCGCCCCAGTGTCGGGTTTGCGCTCGAGCGAGGGAAGCAGGGTTTTAAGCGGGGGAAGCTGAAGCCCCAGCATTCGGTCTGTGGCGCTGGGGGGAATACTTCCGGTGAGGGCGTGCCACAAGGTTGCGCCCAGCGCGTATAAATCGGTAGGGGGTCCAAACTTGGCGCGGGTGGCGTACTGCTCTGGCGGCGCGTAGCCCTGCGTGACCAGGCGCGTCACTGAAGTGGTTTTACCTCCTGCAAACCCTCTGGCACTGCCAAAATCAATCAGCACCGTGCGCCCGGACGCCTCGAGAAACACATTTCCAGGCTTGAGGTCCCGGTGCAGCAGCCCAGCGGCGTGAACCACACTGAGCGCCTCACCCAGCTCGAGCGCCATTTTGAGCGCCGCCACCGGAGAAATACGGCCTTCGCGCTCGAGCCGTTCGCCCAGTGTTTCGCCCTTCAGGCGCTCCATCACCAGATAGGCAGTTCCGTTTTCCTCGAAGGCATCGAATACCCGCACAATTCCAGGATGGGAAAACCCCGCCAGGGTTCGAGACTCGAGCAGAAAACCCCGCCGCGCCTCGGTAAAGCCTTCAAAGCCCACCGAGGGAGCGGGTTTGAGTGTGCCGTCCTGTCTGCTCGAGCCTTCGGGAAAGAGTTCCTTGACCGCAACGTAGCGCCCCAAAACATGGTCCTGAGCAGCGTAAGTGATGCCAAAACCGCCCTGTCCCAGCACATGCTCGAGAGTGTACCGTTCGCTTGAGAGGGTCGTTCCGGCCTCGAGCACAAAATCGAAACCCACCAGCGGGGTTCCACACACGGGGCAGGCGGTTTCAAATCCCTCAAGTGGGCTTTGGCAGGTGGGACACGGTAGGGTGGTAGAACGGGCAGTCATCTCTGCAATTACAGTACGTGCTAAGGGTTAGAAAGTTGCCCTCAAGCACGAAGATGAAGAGAGAGTCGTTGGGGAATTTCCATTTGATAAAGCCTGAAATACGGCATTCAGGGAGTCCACTACCTCAGCTCAGTTCTTGCTCAGCCTGAGAATCTAATGTGTATTTCAAGTGGGTTGTGTAGCGTTGCTCATGGTATTTTAGCTGCGCAGGCGCAGTTACACTTGTTTAGCAGGAACTCGAGCATATTGGCTCAGTACATCGAGTGTGAAAGTTATCTGAAAGGTTTGCTTACAAGGAGCAATATGAAAAAGTACATTTTAGGAATAGGTCTGGTTCTCTCTAGCGGTTTTATGGGGGCACAGGCCGAAAGTGCATACGTGGAACAGGCCGCAACCTTTTACGGTAGCCTTGCGGGTCAAATTGGTGTGGGTATTGAATACGCCCTGCCCTCGAGCCTGGGACTTCCGGTAGACACCGCGCTCGAGGCCGAGCTGTACCTTAACGACCTGTTTGGCAATGGGCGTGGTTTTGGAGCCACCCTCGGAGCCAAAGCTCTGATTTTGCCCTCGCTGCTCAACGAGCCTGCAGTAGCGCTGGCCGTGCGTGCCGATGCCAACATCAATTTTGGCGGTGCAGGAACCTACGGCAGCATTCAAATTGGACCGCTGCTCACCGCAGACTTCACCCCACTTACTCTCAGCGCGGGCATCTATCCAGCGTTTTCGAACGGCGGGATTGGCATTAACTATTCGTTGGGCGCACGCTACTACCTGGATTCCTCGAGCAACAATGCCGTAGAATTGAGCGTCAATGGAATTAGCAATGTGACCACTTTAAGGCTGGGCTACCGCCTCTCGTTCTAAAGTTAAGGAACAAATAAAAACGCCCTCCACTCGAGGGCGTTTTTGCGTCAAAGAGGGATATTCGCCCTACTTGACAGGAGTGAGCACTTCCGTGCCTTCCTTGTCGCTGTCGTCGAGCTGCCAAAAACCGGTGAGCACGCCGCTGGTGGTGTTGAATTTGTAAATGCCCACGCCGGGAACGCCGTCCACCTGATAACCCACTGCGAAAGTGTTGCCGATGTCGGTACCCACCCCCTTCCAGACGCTACCCTCGAGCTTCCAGGTGACAGAGTAGTTGTTGCCTTTGGTTACGATGCTGACCGGGACCTTTGAGTACTTGGTGCCGTCAACGTTGATGCCGCTGGCCAGGTAGTTGCCCGAGAAGTCCCAGCGGGTCTGGGCGCTGGTTTGGGTGGTGGCGGTGAGGGCCAGGGTAAGCATTCCAGCGAAAGCAAGCGGACGAAATTTCATCATAATGACGACCTTTTGCGGAAATATAAGCCGCATGAATTTATTTTAAAGCTGCCTTAGTCTAACACTCATCAAAATTTAAAAAGTAAGATAACGTCTATTGATAAAAATGGTAAAATCCCTGGTCAATTAAGGTCAAATTCGTCTTTTTGTCTGCACATTCCCTCGAGCGGTAGCTATGATGGAATATATGGTCTTTTACCAGCCCGCTCGAGCCTTTTTTCGTCAACTAAAGCCTGGTTGGTGGGGGATATTGCCCAGTTTGTTTTCACTGCTGCTCTTTCTGGGCTATCCCCTGGTGCAAGTTCTGGGGTTCAGCACTTTAGATTGGGGCGGCATCGAAGCCGGAAAACCTGTGGGGTTACAAAATTATCAAACCCTGCTCACCGACTCTGACCTGCGCTCGAGCCTGTGGGTTACGTTTCAGTTCGCGCTG
>JACMOA010000189.1 GCA_014378225.1 Deinococcales bacterium
ACTGACTTTCCACCCCGGAAAAAGCACCGGGATGAAAATACAAAACAGCAACCTGGTATTCTAGTTTTATCGCTCCACTCGGCTTTGAAGAGATGGAACTTCTTCAAGGCAACTTGGTATAACTGTTTCAAACGTCAAACGCTGACTTGTTTTTGGCGTTTGACGTTTGCGGTTGTTGTTGAAGCGAACAAATATTCCCTCAGAACAGCGTAATTTCGCCTGACTTATACTTGGGTGGCTCGGGAACATCAATCAGACTGACCAGTTCTTTGTCCGAAACATAAATTTGCCACAGTATCCAACTTCCTGGACTCGTGACCTCGATGCTGCTGGGAAAAACCCTCAAATTGGGAATGTAGGCCCACAGTGGAACCCAGCGGTTGAGACTCAGATTGACCTCGCCTTTGCGAGCGTCGCCCAGGCGCACCGCCCGAAAAGCCGGAGCCAGACTGCCTTCGGGTTTGGGAACACAGCTCCAGGAGCTGGCCTGCCCACTGTTGAACGAAATGTAGGCCCCAATTTTGGTGCTGTCCTGACAGGTTTGTAGCGCGAAGCTCGAGACTCCAGCCACCGCCCGCTTGACCCCGATTTCGGTGTTACCGCTGAGCCGTGCGCCGGGAGTGGACAAGATGAAACTGCGCGAGTTAGCGGGTAAATTCAGCTCTAGAGCCTCAAAATTACCCAGAACCTGAGCCAAATCCTGAAGTTGCAGCGGGGTTTTACTTATGCGCTGTGCGCTCGAGACAGAAAGTATTACGCTGCACAGGGTTAGGGAAAGTAGAGCCAGGGTTTTCTTCATTAGGGTTCCTCGAGCGGGTGAGAATAAAAAATCAGCTTGCACAAATGCTTTACAGACTAAAACCCTCGAGCTGACTTGGGGTGAGTTTGTCCTTTCTGCTCGAGTTCACCAGTTCATGCGCTCTCGTAAGCCCTGAATGTGAGCCACATGCTGCCGTCCGTGATGGTTATACATTCCCACAAAAAACCCAACCGATACAAAACCCATATCTGGGTGCATGTAGCCCCGTGTCAAGTTTGATGTGGTCAGATTGCCTAACACCGCCACCCAGCGGGCGTGCAGACCGCCCAGCAATGAAAGTGAAATTTCTACGGGTAGGCTCGAGTCTGGCAGAAGGGCAAAAGCGTCCTGATTGTACGGCTTGACCGTTGGACGGTCTTCAGTGAGGGCCAGTTTCAGGCGAATAAAGCCGTTAGCGTGGCTATCAAAAACGTGGTGAACCGTCTGGCGCACGGTCCAGCCGCTTTCACGGTAAGGAGTGTCTAGCTGAGAGTCCTCGAGTCCAGCCACCGCAGCCCGCATTTGGGTGGGCAACTCTGCAATCTGGGCGCTCCACTGCGCCACATGCTCGAGCGTGATGGATTCGGGGGCAGCGTACTGACCGACGGGATAGCGGAGGTCCATGCCCTCAGTATACCGACCTCCAGTTGAAAACCTCATGAAAACTTGGGAGATTTCTTACACTATGCATACTGTACACTGCTAATATCTCTAAGAAACATCTCACTTGTTTGGAGGAATGTATGAAAAAAACCTTATTACTAACCGCCCTCGTTACCACCGCCGCCCTCTCCTCGAGCGCCCTGGCCGATTCGTTCGGCATTCGCTTGGGTGCTCCGCTGGGTGTGCAGTACACCATTGACAACGGTCTGGGACGCGGTCAGGACCTGCGTATCTCGGGCTATGTCAGCCCGTTTTCCAACGTGTTGATAGCGGGCGTACAGGGAGACCTGCTGGTAGACCGCCCTCTGGGCGATAACCGCGACTTTTCCCTGTTTTACGGCGGTGGAGCACACCTCAGTATCGTCAGTAGCTCTGGAGTCTCGGCTTTTGGCCTGGGTGTTCAGGGAACCGGCGGAATTTCGTACCGCTTGGACCGCAGCATTTCACTGTTTGCCGATGTGAGCCTGGGGCTGGATTTTTACACTGGGAATATCGCTGGATACAGCGGAATTGGGCCTAGCTACGGCGGCGCAATCGGCATCAACTTCCGACTCTGATTTCCCCCTTTCACTCGAGGCCAATCCATTTGGGTTGGCCTTTTTCATTTCATGTCACCCCAACTCGAGCGCGGTTTCCATTTTTTCCTCGGACACCACAATCATGCTGTTGATGTTTCTTACCCCCTCGAGCGCCGTGAGGTGCTGCAAGTAAAAGTGCTGGTAAGCTTCCAAATCTGCCACCCGTACCTTGAGCAAAAAATCGCGGTCTCCCAGCAGAAGTGAGCACTCGAGCACCTCTGGGCGCAGCCGCATTTCAGCCGTAAAGCGGTCATAAACCGCTCGAGTTTGACGGTCCAGCGTGACCATCACCATCACCATCAAGCCCAATCCCACTTTTTTTGGCTCGAGCAGGGCCACATAACGCCCAATAATTCCGCTTTCCTCGAGCCGCCTCACCCGCCGCAAACAGGGCGCAGGCGTGAGACCCACTTCGTCTGCCAGCTCGGTGTTGGGAATGCGGGCGTTTCTTTGTAGGAGTTCGAGAATTTTACGGTCTGTCCCGTCCAGAATGATTTCAGCCATGTTAAGAGCATTTTAAACTCTCCCGAGCAACATCATTGCCAACATAGGCCAAATTTGAGCCATAAGCGCAATCCAAATTTGTGAGGTTTTGCTACACTCGAGTGCATAGAAACAATGTGCTCGAGGGTGTAAATCCCGCTCGAGCGGGGAGCAAGTATGAAGGTTCTCGAGAGTTTAATGCGTACCCCACTCCATGCCAAACACCTGGAAAAGGGTGGGCGGATGGTGCCTTTTGGCGGCTGGGACATGCCCGTGCAGTATTCCGGCGTCATGGCCGAGCACCTGGCTGTTCGCTCGAGCGTGGGTGTATTCGATGTCTCGCACATGGGTGAATTCTGTATTTCAGGACGGGGAGCGCTCGAGTTTTTGCAATTTGTGACAGCTAATGACCTCTCTAAGCTCAGGGTGGGGCGGGCGCAGTACAACATGCTCCCCAACGCTCGAGGGGGCCTAGTAGACGATGTTTACGTGTACCGATTGAACGAGTTTGAGTACCTGATGGTGGTTAACGCTTCCAACATTGACAAGGATTTTGTCCATCTGTCTCAACTGAAAGCCGGATTTGAGGCAACTCTCGAGAACGTTTCAGACCAATACGCACTTCTGGCGATTCAGGGACCCCAGGCCGAGGCAACTTTGCAACCCCATACCCACACGGACCTCTCGAACAAGAAAAAGAACGATGTTTTTTCACTCGAGCTGTTTGGAAAGGAAGTTTTGCTGGCCCGCACCGGATACACCGGAGAAGATGGTTTTGAGATTTTCTGTAATCCACAAGATTCACACGCTCTCTGGGACGCACTTCTCGAGCACGGAGCAACGCCCTGCGGACTGGGCGCACGCGACACGTTGCGGCTCGAGGCGGGATTTCCACTCTACGGTCACGAGTTTTCGGAAGACCTCAACCCGCTCGAGACCCACATGGCCTGGGCGGTCAAGACTGGGAAAGAATTTTACGGCAAAGCAGCCCTGCTCGAGCGACCTCTAAAACACCGTTTGGTGGGTCTCGAACTCGAGGGACGCGGCATTCCGCGTGAAGGCTACCGGGTTTTGCATAATGGAAAAGACATTGGGTACGTCTCGAGCGGCACCATGAGTCCCACCTTTAAGAAAGGAATTGCCCTTGCTTTTCTCGAGCGTAACCTAGTTTTCGGGCATGACTTGGAACCTGGCTCGAGCGTGCAAGTTGAAATTCGAGGTCAGGGTGTGGGCGCTCGAGTGGTGGAACCCGTGTTTTTGTCTAAATCGGTTTGAATGCTACTTTGCAGCCACAAGGCCAGCCTCCACAAATGAATTTTTTTAAGGAGAATCCATGAATATTCCTCAGAACCTGCACTATCTCAAAAGCCACGAGTGGGTCAACGTTGAAGATAATATCGCCACCATAGGTATTACCGATTTTGCCCAGGACCAACTTGGAGATGTGGTCTACGTGGAACTACCTAAAGTGGGAAAAATTGTCTCGAGCGGGGAAACGGTCGCTGTGGTGGAGTCAGTGAAAACCGCCAGTGATATTTATAGCCCCGTTTCCGGTGAGGTGCTCGAGGTGAATTCCGCGCTCGAGAACAGCCCAGAACTCCTCAACGAGAGCGCCTATGAAAAAGGTTGGCTCTTCAAGGTGCGCTTGGACACGCTCTCGAGCGAGTTACTAGACGCGGCGGGCTATGCGGCAGTGGCTGAAGCTGAAGGATAGAGATTATCGGTTGTCAGTTTTCAATCAAAGACGCTCGAGCAGAGGCTAGAAACCAAAGCAATAAACCCAAAAATCATCCCGATTCATCGGACGCACCACATTTTTTATCGAGAACAGATAACCGAGAACAGATAACCCGACCTTCGCCATCCAAGCAACAAACCCCCCAAACCCTCGAGAACCCAAACCCCATGAACTACACCCCCCACACCCCAGAAGACATCAGCCACGCCCTGAGCGTCATCGGCGTCTCGAGCGTACAGGACCTATTCCAAGACATTCCCGCCTCGCTCGAGAATCCTCCCATCCAGCTTCCGCCCCCTCTGGACGAGTTTGAACTGCTCGAGCATATGCGCGGTCTGGCGGCCAAGAACGTGAACGCTGGCTCGAGCTTTCTGGGTGGCGGAGCGCGAACCCACTTCATTCCCAGCGTGGTGGAAAGTCTGACCTTTCAAAGTGAGTTTGTAACCGCCTACACCCCGTATCAGGCCGAGGTCGCCCAGGGCGAGCTTCAGGCGCTGTTCGAATATCAGAGTATGCTCTGCGAACTGACCGGGCTGGACGTGTCCAACTCGAGCCTGTACGACGGCGCAACCGCCGTGGCCGAAGCTGCACTGCTGGCCCTGCGACAGACTGGCCGCAACAAGGTTTTGGTGTCAAAGGGAGTTCACCCGGAGTACCGCGAAACCCTGCACACCTTCCTCGAGTGCATCGGAGCTTCATGGGATGAGTTGCCGATTGAGGGCGCTTTGACGACGGTTCCGCTCGAGGGCGAGAAGGATTTTTCCACCCTCGAGCAGTATGGAGCGGTCATCGTCCAAAACCCCAACTTCCTGGGTTCGCTCGAGGATATGCAGAAACTCTCGGATTGGGCGCACTCGAGTGGGGCGCTGTTCATCAGCGTGGTGGACCCGCTCAGTCTGGCGGTGCTCAAATCTCCCGGTGAATACGGCGCAGATATTGCCGTAGGCGATGGGCAAGTGATTGGCAACAGTCCCAACTTCGGCGGCCCTGCTTACGGCTTTATCACCGTGAAAGAGAACCTGATGCGCCAGTTGCCGGGGCGCATTGTGGGCGCAACGAAGGATGTAGACGGGCGGCGCGGGTTCGTGCTGACCTTACAGGCCAGAGAGCAACATATCAGACGCGCCAAAGCCAAGTCTAATATCTGCTCGAACCACGCGCTGATGGCGCTCGAGAGTGCTATTTATCTCTCGAGTGTGGGTCCACAAGGCTTGAAAGAGGTGGCGTTAGTTTCGGCGCTACGCGCCCGTCAGCTTCGGGAAAAACTCGAGGAAATGGGTTTTGAAAGCGTCACACCCGCCCAGTTTTTTGTAGAATTTGCCGTCAAACTGCCCAGAAGTGCCGAA
>JACMOA010000190.1 GCA_014378225.1 Deinococcales bacterium
ATGACCGCCTTCCTGATTGAGAACACCGCTGGAGATTTTCCCTTTTGGCTGGCCCCAGAGCAAATTGTGGTGATTCCGATTGCAGACCGCCATCTCGAGTACGCCCGTGAAGTCGCGCAGACCTTCAAGGACCGGGTGTTGCGGGCCAGGGCTGACGACGGCGGAGAGCGTATGAACGCCAAGATTCGGCAGGCTGAGCTGCACAAGATTCCGGTGATTCTGGTGGTAGGAGACCAGGAGCAGGAATCCAGAACCCTCAGCGTGCGTGAACGTGGGGCCGGGGAACGTAAAGGTGTGCCGCTCGAGGAACTAGCAAATGAACTCGAGAAGCGTTACCGCTCGAGAAGTTAAGCCAAAAAGACCTTGTATGAATATCCAACCAAGCCTCTCTATGTGAAAAATCTAAAACAGCGGCTCGAACTTTAATACTCGAGCCGCTGTTTTATGGCCTGGAGACAGAGTTTTGAGCCTTCTTAAACCTTCTCAATTCTGCTCGAGCTATCCTCACTTGCTAAACTGAGTCCCGGCTGAATTTAGCAGGTTTTTAAGCGCTAATAGAACCTAATATAAGTGACTGCCCTTGTGTGCTCGAGCGGATTTCACCGAAATAGAACCACTCTATAAGATTTAAATGAACCCGTCTGAGATGAAGCCCAAGCTTGTTAATAATTTACTCATTCGCTAAGCTGCTGTACATGCATTACACGGTTCCTGCACTTTTGGATTTATTTCTCCAACCTTTTATCGGGAAGAGTCCAAAAGTTCAAAACTGTGGTGCAACTCGAGTTCTTCTCAATTTATTCCCAGAACCATGACCCCGCTCTCAAAGGGTTCGGTTCTCAAGCCTCGCAATCTGGCGGCTTACCTTACGCAACAGGTCGCTCAAAAAGGCGCGTGCACCATGAAGAAGACTGGTTACAGTACAGGCGATAGAGTCGTTTTACAGCCTTACGGCGTGGGTGTGGTGTGCGGAATTTCTACCCCATCCCTCTCGAGCGGGGCTAATTCCTACTATCAGGTGGAATTCCCCAACAGTAACTCCAAAGCTTACGTGCCTGTGGGAACGCCCTTCGGGACTGCCATGCGCCCTGCCATAACCCTGCTCGAGCTGCCAGAACTGCGCTACCGCCTGATGGAAGGCTGCTGTGAGTTGCCGCGTCAGTGGTCCGCCCGCTCCCGCCGGGTAGGGGAAATTATTGGTAGCGGCGACCCTTTCGAGATTGCCACCCTGGCCTGCGAACTGCGCCGCTGGCATCTCGAGCGCGGACTTGCAGACTTGGACCGTCAGGCGTACCGCCGCTGCCTCAAACTCTTGCTTTCGGAAGTGCGCCAGCTCGAGGGCAATGGAACCACGCTCAAAACGGTTTCCCAGTGGCTCGAGAGCGCCTGGGCTGAGGTTTCCAACTGAGAGAAGGTAATTGATTTTTGGTTCTTGGTGGGTTTGCAATGCACCACTGAGCGCCTTCACTCAAAACTCAAAACCCACCACTCAGAACCTTCTCAATCAAACTCGAGTGGACCCGCTGCGCTTAGACAGGCGGTGTTCACTTTGGCTCGAGGGTCAGTCAGAAACGCCTTGACGGTATCGGCAAAGCAGCGCCCACGCTCGAAGATAGCGCTGTGACCGGATGCAGGAACGGTCACGCTCTGTACGTTGGTTAAGGTTTTGGCTGCAAACTGGGCCAGAATGGGCGGGGTGATGGGGTCGAATTCGCCACTGACCAGGAAAGTAGGGACAGGGGAAGACACGGTTTTGAGATTCTGCACCTGCGAGGGTTTGCCCCAGCCCGCGCAGATGTTTTTGTACAAATCGAAGTTGATGATTTGCATGGACCCGTTCACTTCCGGACGTAAACCTGCCGGAATCACAGTTTTGAGCGGCCAATCACTCGAGCACATGGTGCTGTAGTGCATCGCGTCCCCGGTGAGGGGGTCGCGACCCAGCACTTCCCTGGCGGCTCGAGGGAGCCACTCGAGTCTATCCGGCTCGAGCGCGGCACGCCCGATTTCCTCGAGCAGGGCGGGTAAGAACTCCGCACCACTGCGGGTGTAGAGTTCAACTCTTATCAGCTCGAGCAGCAAATTTCCATCAATGGAGCGCGGTCCAGCGGGCAAATTGAGCACGATAGGATTCGTGTTGAGCTGCGCGTAAGCGCTGGACAGGTGGCGCTCGAGGTCCGGGTAACGGCTGTTGCAGCTCGAGCTGGCGCGGCACAACTTAAATACTGCCGTGAGCGATTCATCAAAAGACTTGACCGAGTTGATGGCGGAGGTTCCTGGTGCATAAACCCCCGTCAAGGTCATCGAACGCAGGGTGTTGGGGTACATCCGCGCCACCTCGAGCGCCAACCTCGAGCCGTAAGATGTTCCCAGCACGTCAAACTGCGTGTAAGACAGGGCTTTGCGAATATCCTCTACGTCACTGGCATTTTCCGCCGTGGTGTAGGAATTCAGGTCTATTCCGGCTTGCTCCAGCCTTACTTTGCACTCGAGGGTAGCCCGAACCTCATCCTGTACGTTTTCGCTCGAGGAAAGCACTGGGTTCAAGGCGCTCAATTCCGGGTAACAGGAGGTGGATGGAGTGGACTGACCCGAGCCGCGCTGGTCGAACAAAACCACATCCGTGTTTTCGGTCAGGCTCGAGCCATTTCCAGCCCCCACCCAGCGCACAAACGGAGCGCTTGAGCCACCGGGACCGCCGTGCAGGATGACCAAAGCGCGTTTAGTGGGGTTGGGTTTGACGCTCGAGAACACGGTGGTGTACAGCCGCACGGTTTTACCATTTCCACCCGCTCGAGCACGGTTTTCAGGAACCCGCACAAACCCACAGCGCACTTTTTGCCCTCGAGCAAACTGAGTTTTGCAGCTCGTGACCTCAAAGCGGGGCAGCAGAGTTTTAGAAACCGTAGGTTTAGACGGGGAAAGTTGAGCTAAAACGGGGGCGCTCGAGCCGAGGAAAAGAGCGAGACCGAACAGAGAAAGGGAGCGCTTGAGCATGGTGGTTAATCTACTCGAGCGGGGGGAAAGGGTGGCTCTGGGACGGTGAGGAGAAGCTGATGAACGCTCGAGCACCAGAATATAGTTCAATAGCGAGCCAAATTTAAGTGCTCGAAGACGCACTTCAATGCGCCCCGGTTTAC
>JACMOA010000191.1 GCA_014378225.1 Deinococcales bacterium
CAGCACAGCTCTCCTTCGGGAATCTCCAGCAACTCGAGGCCGGGAATGAGTTTCAGGAGTGCTCGAGGTTCCTTGCGAATTCCCTGTGCGTGCGCCAGATGGCAAGCGTCGTGATAGGCCACCTTCAGATTGGCTCGAGGGGTGGGAATCGGCAAGGGGCCGAGTTCGGCCAGAAACACACTCACGTCGCGCACCCTTGCGGCAAACCAGCGGGCTGCTTCTTCTTCAGGTTGACCGGAGAGCAACATGGGGTATTCCTTGAGACCAGAGCTGCACCCGGCGGCGTTGCTTACTATGGCGTCCACGTCTCGAGGGAAGGCGTCCAGGTTGGCCCTGGCAAGCTTGAGCGCTTCGTCTCTTGCGCCCGTGTGCAGCGCCGCAGCGCCACAGCAGCCTTGCGCGGGTGGAATGACTACCTCGACCCCGTTAAGGGCCAGCACCCGCAAGGTGGCGGCGTTAAAGTTTGGCTCGAGCGCTTGTTGAGCACAACCCGCCAGAAACGCCACTCGAGCGCGGCGCTCTCCGAGGGCGGGAAGGATGTGGGGCTGAGGAATCATCGGTTTAACCCCGTTGGGGAGCAAATTCAGCGGAGCTTTGAGCGCCTGCGGCAAGAACTTAGCGAACGGTTTGGCTAACTGGCCCAACTGAGCGCCCAGATGAAACAGTTGGGGCCGCTGGAGCGTGCCTAAAATGGCGCTGCGGTACAGCCGTTCGGGAAGCGACCTCGAGCGCCTCGGTTCACTCCAGCCCCGGAAGGTGGTGATGAGTTCGCCGTACTGCACCCCACTTGGGCAGGCCGTAACACACGCCTGACAGCCCAGACAGCGGTCCAAGTACGGGGTGGCCTCGAGCAGGGGGAGTTCACCCTCGAGCACTTCTTTCATCAGAAAAATGCGTCCGCGTGGACCGTCCATCTCCTCGAACAGCTCCTGATAGGTGGGGCAGGCGGGCAGGCAAAAGCCGCAATGCACGCAGGCTTCAATGGCGTGCGCCATGATTTCTCCCTCGAGTCCGAGGTCAAAGACCGGAATGCTGTGTTTCATTGAGCGTAGTGTACTTTTCTACCTGGGGGAAGAAAGTCTCGAGGTTCGGGATTGGAGAGAAGTGACTGGGGAAAAGCGCACTTTGAGCTAGACATGGCTCGAGGGCAATGGGGTCCTGTTTCCGCTCGAGCGGGAAGGACGGGTTTCTCCAGCCCGACCACAAACCCCTCAAATCCGATAAAACCGACGCACCACGCTCGAGAAATCTTTCAGCTCGAGCGTCAAACCCACCGCCATCAGCACGGCCCCACTCAGCGGCGCGTCCAGGCCGTCTACCCGGTAAAGTGTGTGCGGCTCGAGGCCCGCCAGACGTACCGGAGGGAGCACTATCGGTTCTGACAAATGGGTTCGGAAGGCAAACAGCACGCCCTCGGCTCCGTCCTGACCCAGGTACTCGAGCGCGGAAAAAGCACCCTTCAGGGGGCTTTTCAGGCGGTAGAGGTCTCCGTTTTGGACCACCGGGCGAATCTCTTTGTACAAGGCAATCAACTCTGCTGCCTGCTGGCGCTCGGATTCGTCCCAGTGAAGTAAATTAGCCCCCACACCCAGCGTGCCGCACATGCTGACGTGAAAGCGAAACTCGAGCGGCATTTTGCCCCGCTTGAGTGCAGAATCCCCCTGACCGTATGGAGGCATCCTCTCGGATTCCATGTCCGTGACCCAGGCTTCCTGAACGCTGGCAGGCAAGGCATACGAGGCCCCGTGTTGAATCTTGAGCCGACTGCTAGGTTCGGTGTTGTCCGAAAGCCAAACCTGGTCCGCTCGGGTCAGCATTCCCACATCTGCACGGCCCCCACCGCCGGAGCAGCTCTGAAAAGTGATACGCGGGTGGCGCGCCGCCAGGGTGTCCCACACCCGGTAAAATCCCTCCACATAGCGCACCCACAACTCTCGAGGCTCCTTTGCTTCCTGCCAACCAGGTTCGGAGGCAGTGCGGTTCATATCCCACTTGATAAAGCGGATGTTGTGGCTCGAGAGCAGTTGGTCCAGCACAGTAATCAGATAATCCTGAACCTCGAGTTTAGCCAGATTGAGGATGAGCTGGTTTCGCATTTCGGTGCGCTTTCTGGTGGGAAAGTGAATGGCCCAGTCAGGGTGAGCGCGGTACAGGTCTGAGTCTGGGTTGACCATCTCCGGCTCGAGCCACAGTCCAAAATCCATGCCCAGCGCGTTTACTCGCTCAATCAGAGGGTTCAAACCGTTGGGAAACTTGGCTTGGTCCGGCCACCAGTCTCCCAGTCCGGCCCCGTCCGAGTTGCGCCCATGAAACCAGCCATCGTCCATCACAAAAAGTTCCACGCCGATGCGGGCGGCTATTTTGGCCAACTCCTTCTGTCCAGCCTCGGTCACATCAAAAAAGGTGGCTTCCCAGGAGTTATAAAGCACCTTGTGCGGCGCGTCTCCGTGCGGCAAATTATCGCGTACAAAACGGTGCAGGGCGCGACTAGCCCCGCCAAAACCAGCACTCGAGTATGCGGCCACACTTTTAGGTGTAACAAAATGCTCACCCGGCTCGAGAATTAGGGCAAAATCCCAGTCGTTCAGCCCTATGCTGGCCCGCGTGGAATGAAACTCGGTTTTCTCGAGGGTCGCTTTCCAGTTGCCGCTCCACGCTAATACCCCAAACCAAACCTCGCCCCTTTCCTCGAGCGCGTCGCCGTTGTCCAGCGCAAACCAGGGGTAATTTTGATGTCCCGAGGTCAGGCGGCGGCTTTCCAGCAGCTTGACCCCGTGGGTCAGCGGCTCCTGTATAAGTTGGAATTCCTCGAGCCAGCGGCCTCCCAGGTGCGTCAAGCGATAATCCTCTAACGGGGGAAGGTGCCATTGAGCGCTCAACACTCGCTCGAGCTGGATGGGTCCGGTCCCAGAGTTTTTTAGTCCAAAGTTTTTTAGTCCAAAGTTTTCCACCGTCACCCAACGCTCGAACAGGTCCAAACTCTCAAGAATGCGGTAGTGCAAGGTCACTCTGAGAGGATAGTGGGCGTCCTCGAGCACGATTTTGAGTTCGTTCCCCTCAATTTGGGCCGCTTTGAACTCGAGCACGGTATCGCGTACCCCATCGGTGAAAGTGGCCTTCAGGCAGGGTTCGCGGTAAGTGGCCCCCCCGTAAACTGGATACTCTTCGAGATTGATTTCCCGCTTGCCATAAAATGAGGACCACTCCCCGTAATCTTGTACAGGAGGATAATCCAA
>JACMOA010000023.1 GCA_014378225.1 Deinococcales bacterium
AAAAAGAGGGCCAGGACTGCACCACATGGCCCTGCGAGTAGAAAATCTCGAGCGGGAAATGAAGCGGCTGGGCGAAGAAGGCGCACAATTTCTTAGCAGCACGCCGCAAGCGGGACGGGCTGGGACTCGAGTGGCTTTTCTACACCCCAAGTGGGCGGGGGGAACCCTGCTTGAGCTGATAGAACATCCCCCAGAAGTATGAACCCTCTGCTCGAGGGTTTCATGAACCACAAGCGCATTCCCTGTAACCTGGGGACTCTAAATGTGGCATCTCCTTTCATTTTTATTCATGGCGGTTATTTACGGGCTTTCGAGCCGTTCCGACGCGGGAGGTATTCCTCTGGCCGCACCGTGGGACAAGGTGGCACACGCTATTGCTTATTTTGTGCTGGGCTATTTGCTGGCCCGCGCCACGAAGCGCCCCAATTTGGCCTGGGTGATTGCCGCGTGGTTTGGAGCGCTCGACGAGGTTCATCAAGCCTTTGTGCCAGGGCGTGAAGCGGGGCTGGACGATTGGTGGGCCGACCTGTTTGGGTCTTTGCTGGGCAGCCGGGTGGGAAGCTGGCAACATCAACGCATCTCCCGCAGACGACAACGCAGACGACAACACTTAAACCAGGCTCGAGCTACACCGTCGTATTTTCCCCCTCGAGCGCCCTGAGAAGAAACCTCAAAGAGCAAGCCAGAATCACCGCGCAGGTGTGAACTCATCTGCT
This sequence comes from Deinococcales bacterium, assembly GCA_014378225.1. Classification (GTDB taxonomy): domain Bacteria; phylum Deinococcota; class Deinococci; order Deinococcales; family Deinococcaceae; genus JACMOA01. Next base: position 717 of record JACMOA010000023.1, read on the forward strand.
TCAGGCGCGGTTTGGTATGGTGCTATGAATGTGGTTCCGCATAACTTTAGTCACCGTTGCCCTGACAGCTTTATCCCCGGTCAGCGCACAATTCGTATCGCAACTCGAGCGTGTTCCACCTCCCGAGGGTTTCGTCCTCGAGAGTCAGTCTCTGAGTCTGCTCGAGGGTTGGATTGAAGCCAACGATGGAACTTTTCACTCGTCTTTGGATTTGTGTGTGATAAAAGAAAACCGCTCGAGCAAAGTGTTTAAACCTTTACTCACCCTCGAGCAAGCCCAAAAGGTGGCTCTGGACGTACAGAAAAATCTCGAGGCCCAAAAACTCAGCTACGTGCAGCTCGAAATTATTCCCCGTCCAGACCAATTTGCGTTATTAGTCCGCTTTGATTATCAGGCTGAGAATCGTCCACACCGCGCCCGTCAGCTTTATTTATCCCAGGAGGGCAAACTGAAAACCCTGACCGGCTCGAGCGAGGTACAGCAAAACAATTCCTGCGTGCTCGAGATGGAGCGATTTTTAAAGCTCACGGGGTTTTAGCAGTCCGAAAGAGGGTGCCGCTCTAGTCAAGATAGCCGGAGGCGCACTCGAGAATCAGAATCTTGAGCGCACCGCCATCCCCGTAATCCGGCCCTGCGCCCATTCGCTCGAGAATTTTAAAACCACGTTCAGCCCTGGTAAAACCCTCGAGTATCTGTTTTTCAAAGCTTTGGAAACTCAATCCAGCGTGGTTGGTGCAGACCATCAGCAAACCGCCCTGCGACAAACACTTCAGAGCTAGTTGCACCAGACCCGCGTAATCTCGCTCCGCCCGGAAGACTCCACCCCGCCCTCGAGCAAAGCTGGGAGGGTCTAACACCAGGGTTTCAAAGCGCTCACCACGTTTATAGAGTCGGCCTAACCAGTCGAAAACATCACCAAAAATAAAATCTTGTGGGTGGGGTTCGAGCGCGTTGAGGCGGTAATTTTCCTTTCCCCACTCGAGCACTTTTTTAGAGGCATCCAAATTTTTAACCCTGTGGCCCTCGAGCGCGGCGTTGAGGCCCAGGCCGCAGGTGTAAGCAAAAGTGTTCAGCACCCGGCCCCGTGCGTGTTCGCGCAGCCAGCGCCTTCCAGGGCGCATGTCCGAAAACAGGCCAATCGAGAGGTCTGCACCAGGACGAAAGCGAAAGTGAATCCCGTGCTCGAGCGCCTCGAGTTCGGGGTGATGTGGACCCAGGAGCGGCTCTGAGGGACTCAAATACTCGCGCTCCACATTGGCCCGGTGACGGGCTTCACGCGGACGGCGTTTGAGATAAACACTCTCGAGCGGGGTGAGGTCCACCAGCATTCCGGCCAACTCGAGTTCCTGAACCGGGCTAAAGTCCGTATACAAACTCAAAACCCCAACCTGACCTATTCGCTCGAGGGTGAGTTTCCCTGCCGTTTCCGATTCATTCAGCAAACGGTAAAAGGTGGTGTGTGGCTCGAGGTTTAGACTTTTCCTGAGTGCGTAGGCCCGCTCGAGAATTTGGGGGAAATCGTGAAAGTCCATCAGGTCTCAGCGTACAGGGTAACGAGGTTCAAACGGCAGAGTTCAGCACCTTTCCAGGGCAGGGCCAACTTACGCCGCCTCAAAAAGTCGGTTCGGCCTATCGTCTGACAAGCAAACCACAAATTCAGGGGTTCTCGAAGACTAGAATTGAGGCCTTTCTCGAGTGGAACTACGGCTACGAAATGGCATGTCGATGGGTTTAAACCCAACGTAAGTTGGCCCTGCCCTCCAGGGTGGCTTGCCCAACCCCACCCTTTCCCTGTACGCTGCACACTCGAGCAGGTCCTAAAATTTGTGCAGGTCATTTGAGTAGCACTCGAGGAGAAAACACTATGGAAAGAACGTTCGCCATGATTAAACCCGACGGGGTGCGCCGCACCCTGCACGCCGAAATTCTGGGTCGTCTGATTCGCAAGGGCTACCGCATCGTGGGCCTCAAGCAGATGGTCATCTCAAAGGAACTGGCCCAGAACCACTACGCCGAGCACCAAGAGCGGCCCTTTTTTGGTGAGCTGGTGAGTTTCATCACTTCCGGCCCGGTGCTGGCGATGGCGCTCGAGGGGGAAGGCGCAATTGCGGGTCTGCGTCAGATGATGGGCGCAACCAATCCTAAGGACGCCGCTCCTGGCAGTATTCGGGCCGATTTTGCCACCAGTATTGGTGAAAATGTGATGCACGGCTCGGCCAATGCGGACGACGCGGCGAGGGAATTGGGACTTTTCTTCTCGAGCGCGGAATTGCTGGACGAATAAAAAGGGGCAAAATCTGAAGGGGCGACGAAAGTTGCCCTTTTTTTGTGGCTTCTCGAACGAACCAGAAGGAAATCGAACCCGACCCAAACCCCAATCCCTTAAACTCGAGCCAAGATGCAACCAGAAACCGCAAACCCAGAAACCCCCCTGGAATTTTTACACCGCCACCTCGAGAGCATTTTTTCCCGTGATTGGGAGGGCTATCGTGCCACCACAAGCACAGATTTAACCCTGTACGAGCACTTCGTGACCCCACACCGTCAAGAAGGGCTGGCCTTCCACCAGTTCATGATAGAAAACAGTTGGGCCACCGCCGGAAAACCGCACCATATCAGCGTGCTCGAGCCAAAAATTCAGGAACTGGCCGGGGGAATGGTCGTGGTGATGACGTACACCCTGATGCTCAGTACGGTAGAAGACGCTGGATTGAAGCACCGCACCCACAACGAAACTCGCGTGCTCGAGCGTAGCGGTGAAAGCTGGAAGGTGGTGCATGTACATAAAAGTCCAGGGGGTTAGGTCAAGGTTAAGATGTCAAAACCTCGAGATTAGACCCAATTAAAAACCACTTAGGTTTATTTTGACCAAACCTAGCGCTTGACAGGGCTAAGTTTGGCGGCATACACTGTGCAAACAACGCCTAAATTATGTGCAGCACACAGAGAAAGTGTCAAAACGGTTCGTATTTCGCTGGTTTGTTTTGGCTGGTTTGTTTCTGTGGTGCATCCCCGCATACAGCCACACCCGATGGAGACATTACGCATGGATTTAGTCACCCAACGCTCACATCATCCCCTACGTTTAGGCGGGGAACCTCTGG
>JACMOA010000192.1 GCA_014378225.1 Deinococcales bacterium
GACATGTCGAGACAGCCCTTCACGCCCGAGGGACCGTCATAGATTGATGTCCTTAGCTTACATTCGCAAGGTCAAACTTTGCAAGTGTAATGGATTAGGTTCATGAAAACTATATTTTTGTGAAAACTCCCACGATGTTTCCCTGCCACTCGAGCAATCCATCCAGGCCCAACTGCGCGGCTCGAGTAGGGTTCCATTCGGGTTTAGTGCCTGCCATCAGTAAAGTGGGTCGGGCCTCGAGCGCGTAGGTTCCTGTGTGGTCCAGGCGCTCGAGCGCTGCATCAAAAGCCCAGTCCTGCGCCCATAGCTTTTTCAAGGCAAACAAAATTTCATTGCCTGGTCCACGCGGCACACACGCTTCGAGCGCCGGAGACTCGAGCGCCACCAGTTCACGCCGCACCAATACGGTTTGCTCGAGCAGACTCGCATTTTTAACCGCCAACAGGATTTTTTGCACCGCGTTGTCCATCAGGGATGCACCACGAATTAACGCGGTAGCTCCATCACAAGCCCGCTCGAGCGCGTCCTCATCAATACGGCGGGCGTTGATGTCCCTAAACAAAATCCTGATCTGTTCGGGCAGGTTGTTGGAACTATAAAACTCCTCCTCGAACTCGCGCTCGAGCACGAAACCCTTTCCTACGTCTCGAGCGAATTCTCCCAGTTTCTGGGCTTCTCTTCCCACCCGCTCGAGCGGTTGTGCTTGGGCTTCCTGGAAGGTGTACATGGGGTTTACGGTAAACGAAAAGTAGGTAATTCGCTAGTCGCCCAAGAAATTGCAAACGTGGAACGCCTGGAATATTTTTGGGGTTCGACATTTGACGTTTGTTTTGGTAACTCTGAACTACAGAAGCAAAAGCACCCTAAATTTAAGCAGGATTGAGCGTCCCAATCCCCGGCAAATCCTCTCCGCTCGAGCCGCCTCGCTCCTCTTCGTCGGGGAGTCTTCCGCCCTCGAGCAGAATTCTAAACTCATCTCCAGTGAGGGTTTCGCGCTTGAGCAGTTCTTCCACTACGCGGTGCAGCAGGTGTTTCTCGTCGTGCAGAAAGGTCAGCACTCGAGCGTATTGCGCGTCAATGATGGCTTTGACTTCCTCGTCAATCTGGTTGGCAGTTTGCTCGCTGTACGCGCCACGTTCGCTGCCCTGACCCAGATAGCCTTCCGCGTCGCTCGAGTGCGCCACCGGACCAATCACCTTGTTCATGCCCCACTCGCTCACCATTTTACGGGCAATATTGGTGGCTTTTTGAAAGTCGCTCGAGGCTCCGGTGGTCACTTCTCCCAGCACCACTTCTTCAGCAGCCTGACCTGCGAGCGCTACCGCAATCATGTCCAGCAAAACGTTTTCGGTGTAGTGCATCCGGTCTTCGGGCATAGACATCATATAACCCGCAGCACGGCCCCGTGGAACGATGGTCAGCTTGTGAACCCGGTCTGATAGCGGCAACCGCTCGGCCAGCAGCGCGTGTCCCACCTCAGGAAAGGCGGTCACGCGCTTATCTTCGTCCGAAATCACTCGAGATTTGCGCTCCGGCCCCATCGAAACCCGGCCTGCAGCC
>JACMOA010000193.1 GCA_014378225.1 Deinococcales bacterium
ACTTTTACATTTTGTTGAACCTAATAATTATGCGATTTGGGATTCTAGAGTATGTCGCTACATCTATCAAACAGACAAGTATGTTTATAATAACATCATTTACATGTCTTATCTGGAGAAATGTAGACATTTCTCCAAGCTTCCTGAGTTTGGAGAATTTTTTGACCTGGTGAGCGCGCAGTTTCCTTTCGCTATCTCACATATGCGTGCTCTGGATGTAGTGATGTTCACGGGTGGTTCACGCTCGAGTTGAAAAAACTAAAACTAACCCATCAAAATATTCCTCAACCCTCGAGCTGTCCAAAATCAGTGTGCCGTCAGTGCGAATATGGTAAAACAGGGACTTGTGCGACGACTCACGCTTTTCTTACTCTGTTTTTTAGCGCCCCCATCATTGGCGCAAGGACCCACCACCAATCCCTTTGTCTTTAACACTTCGAGACTGATGGGGACAGTACAGTTAGCTTTTACCCTCGAACAAACTACCGCTTACCTGAACGGCGAAACCTTCAACTTCTCGAGTTTACCTAAATTGGTGGGCGGGCGGGCGATGGTTCCGCTGCGCGAATTTGCCGACGCACTGAATCTGGACCTGTTTATAACCGCCGAAAGTGTTCGCTTGGGCAAGCTCGAGGTCAAAAAGGATTTCAGTGCGGTTTTAATAGGGGGTCAACCCACGGATTTGCTTTCTGCTCAGTTGCTCGAGGGTCAGATTTACGTATCCATCCGCACACTTTCAGATGCGCTAGAGGGCGTTTTAGGGGTTTCGAGCGATGGGCGCACCCTGACCCTGACCCTGCTTTCTCAGCGTGAAGGCACCGTAGGACAGCCCCAGGCGCGGTTTTCTACCAACAAAACTACTTACGCACAAGGCGAACCCGTCCTGCTTTCGGATTACTCCTACGACCCAGACGGACTGGACTTGCCTTCGCGAAAGTGGACCGGCAAGCAAGCCACCTACTTTATTGCGGGTGAGCAAACCCTTACCCTGCAAGTGAGCAATCAAAAGGGAATCTCGAGCCTGCCTTACAGCCGTAAAATCATCATCTCGAGTGAGCGGGTGGACAGCCCTCTCAGCTACGCGCTCAAGTACGCTTCGCTGGGGGGAAGTTTCCCGGACTCGAGCCTCCCCTACCCTCGCCTGGACCCACTCCCAGGTTCGCCGGACTTTACCCCACTGCTGTTCTCGGATTCGCCGGAAAACGTACCCACCCAGGGCTTGCTGTATCAGGACATCGTTTATCCGGGTGTGAATACGGCAACGCCAGGAACAGGGCGGGTTCGGGTGGTCGCCCACCATGTCAACGGCACTTCCGGCAACGCTCGAGTGTTTGTGGTGGCCCGCAACCCGGATGCTCAGCCGCTCAGTATCCGCTCGAGCCGGTTAGGTGAAACCGCTCCGGCCCGCTTTGCCGGAACGCTGGGTCAGGCTACTTTGCTGGATTACTTTGCCGACACCGACGGGTCCACGCTTCAGGTGGGCGCGGGTCAGACCGTGACCCTGTATTCCACCCCCATCCTGGCTCCAGGCACGGGGATGAACCTGATGATGGACCTCGAGATAGCCGCGCCCAGTTTGGGCCGCGTGGAGTTGAGTGTGCTGATGCTGAGCGACCCACTGCTGCCCATCCCAGCGGTGATTCAGCAAATTCCCACCCTGCCGCCAGACGGACGGCATGTGCGCGGAACCTTTATGGGTGCAGTGCGCCGCCTGAACGTGGACCTCAGTGGCCCACTCCCCGCCAAAGTGGTGCTGGGTGACGCCTCGGACTCGCCGCTTCAGGGTATGGACGCGCTGAGCAGAACTCCGGTGGTATTGCGTGGCAATTTTGGAATGCTGTACGAACTCAACCTACAAAATGCGGGCGGTGTAGTGGGCGCACTGGCCGCTCGAGGGGGACTTTACAAAGGAGCTATTGCGGTCACGGACCCCCAACTCAGCCGCACCGATGTACTGCCCCTCCCGCTGTCCGGTGTCATTGCCGACCCTAACGCTCCGGTGTTGTTCCTGCGGGCTAACGGACTTCCCAACGCTGGCTCGAGCGCCCAAAATACCCTTAAAACAGGTCTGCAAAAGGTTCTGAGCACTCAGGACGCTCGAGGAATGAATTTTCAGCTTCAGTTTGTTCCGGCCAGTGGTTCGAATCTGCCGATTCACCTGATTTTTTACCGTCCAGCCAACCTGCCTTTTGCCCCAGCGCAGCCACAACCCCAGCCTTCCTCTCCCCTGCCCACAGTCCCACCTGCAAATCCATCCAACAAGCCCCTCGAGCCTACCGCACCTGCTCCCGTTCCTCCGGTCGTACCTCCTGAAGACCCCCCCTCCCATCAGCTCGAGGGGCGATGAATCTCCTACCCAGCGCTAATTTTTTATCAATTTTCGGCCAGTACAATCACCATATCGCCCTTCTCAAAGCTCACAGGCACGAGCTTGTTGGGATTGAGCCGCACCCCATACGCGGCGGCGCTGTTGTGTGACTCGGCAGCGCAGCGGTAGCCCAGCGCGGTTTCCCCTCGAGCGGCGGCGGCCTCCACTACCGTGTAAAAGTTGGTGCTCGAGCCACGGGTGATGTACCACTCGGCGGGGCGCAGATAAATCTCGGAACCGTTTGAAGAAAAGAGATAGGAGAAAACCTCAGCAAGCCGTTTATTCTCGGAGACCTGCGAGAGCATCAGGCTAATCAGGGTGCTGCCCACAATAAAATCGTCAACTTGGGTAATTTCAGCCAGTTCGCGGTTGCGGTTGTCCAGCATTTCGCTAATCACCTTCATCTCCACGTTCCGGGTCTCGCCCATGTCGCGCAGATGAAGCAAAGTAATCAGGGTTTTGGCGTCGGCCTGCTGAACCTCGAGCGTATCCTTGTAGGCCAGAACCATGATGTGGTCGAACAGATGGGGTTCTAGGCGCTCGAGCGTGGCCCGACGAGTGGTGTCTTTCTGCTCGAAGGTCACGGTCATGTTCTTGAAGGGTGCGAACTCAGGTTCGTCGGTATCGGACACGATATGAACGCTCGAGCCGCCTGGAACATATTCGTTCAATTCGTGCAAGATGGTGGACAGTTCGGCATTGCAGCCTAGAATCAGGGTGCGCTCTGGGGCCTGAACCGGAATTTCCACTCTCGAGATGAACTGACGGTCTGCCTGACCTGCCGCCGCTATCTGGACAGTGCTGTCATCCTCGGCTATCACAATCAAACCATCTCCCGCCGCAAGCGGGGTTTCAGGCTCTGGGTTGAGCCACACTTTATCGCCGCGCACCAGACCCATCACGGTGCTGGTCTGAAAGGAAAGCTGAGCCTCAAGATAGCTCTTTCCGGTCAGGCTGGGCTGCTGACTGAAATAAATCTCACTGCCACCAAAGTCGAGCAGTTCGGTGTACACCACGCTCAGTCCGCTCTGGCGGCTGGTCTGAACCATGATGCGCGAAATGACGTCGCCTGCCAGCACAAAGTGGGCTTCACCCCGCCCCACCAGTTTAGCCGCCTCCAGATTCGAGGCATTCTGAATTTCGGAGACGATGTGAAAGGGCTTACTGCTGCGGTGGGGGTTGTTGGTCAACGCCAGTGTGGTTTTAATCACCGCCGAATCCGGGTCACTCGAGCCTTCAGTGGCCAGCACGATAATGCTGCGGGCCGCGTGAGGATTGCTGAGTTCCAGGTCGGTCAGGTCCATCGGGTCTCCGCTGCGGCAGATGATGCGGGTCTTGCCCGTTTTGGGAACTTTGGCCCGAATCGAGTCTTCCATCTCCACCTTATCCATATCGGCCAGCACCACGATAGCAGCCCTCGAGCGGCTGGCATTGGCCAGACAGAGTTCTTTGATAATTTCAAAAACCTGCGGATTCCAGCCCAAAATCACGGTGTGGTCGGACTCGAGCACCCGTGATTTTCCCTTGCGAAGCTCTTCAACCTTGCTGTCAAAGGTACTTGAGATGATACCAATCAAGCTGGCAATCAAGATAATGCCACCCAACGTGACCACCATCATGGCCGCTCTGAAAGCCCAGCCGCTGTCTCCACCCACCGCGCCACTATCGAGCGTCCGCATCAGATTGCCCCACAAAGTTTCCGCGAAACTCTGTGGTACGGGGCCGTTTTCCCCCTGTGGAAAGATGCTTAAAAGCGTGACCAGAACAGCCATCAGCACAATAAAAATCAGGCTTGCCACACTGAGCAAACCTATCAGCGCCCCCGCACCCCGGCCCATCAGGTTGTCAAACCAATAGCGAAAGCGGGCTTGCCAGGAAATCTTCTGCATTTATCTCCTTTATAAAAAGCACTCATAAAACCATTTTATTACCCAACACTATACAGATAATTTTGCCTTCTTGAGCGAATAAGGACAAAAAGACTGATTAGACCCCAATCTATCTCGAGTCTAGCGCTCATTTAGCTCAAAACATCAAGTAGCCTGGAGGACCTGCCCTCGAGCGCCCGAAATTCAGCAATACAGAATCAACCTCTATTTTGCGACCAAACCACCAGACCCACTGCACCCAAAATGATAGGAATGGCAAACCACGCGCTGTTGCTAATGGTTTCGTTTCCCAGCCATGCGCCTAGAATCAGCGCCACTGCCGGGTTGACAAAGGCATAACTGGTCGCCAGCGTGGGCGCAACCCTGGCGACCAGATAAAGGTAAGCGCTGAAGGCCACGATAGACCCGAAAAAAATCAGATAAAGCAGCGCCCAGAGCGAGCCACTCGAGGGTAAGGTCGTCAGGCGTTCTCCACTCAACAATCCCACCCCAACCAGGGCCACACTTCCGGTCAGCATCTGGGCTGCTGAGGACATGATTCCACCCGGCATGGGCAGATGTTTGCTCCAGACCGTGCCAAAAGACCAGCACAGCGGTGCAGCGAGAGCGAACATCAGTCCCAGTGGGTTGCCCTGCAAACTGCCATCTCGAGTGAGCAAAACCACCCCAACCAACCCCAGAACCAGCCCAGTCCACTCGAGCGCTCTGGGCCACTTGCCGAACAGGCCGCTCCAGAACGCCGCGCCCAGTGGCATGATAGCCACCAGCGTAGCCGCCAGACCCGAACTGACGCCCCGCGCTTCGGCCAGTGTAATAAACCCGTTACCGCCAAAAATGAGCAAAACCCCTATTCGCACCGCGCCCCACCACTGTGCTCGAGTGGGCGCAGGGGTTCCGCGCCACATCAGATATCCGTACAGGAGTCCGCCCGCCACAGCAAAGCGAATGCCTGCCATCAACAGCGGGGGCAGGGTTTCTACCGCAAAACGAATAGCCAGATAAGTGGACCCCCAGATGAAGTACAGTGCAAAGAGCGCCAGTGGAACGCCCCATTTGGAGAGAGCAGCAGCAGACTTCAGGCTCGAGGGAGATGATTCCATGCCTAATGTTATCTCGAGAATAGGATACTTTGCAATACGTAGTACGGCCTAGGGTAAGCTGAGGACAATATGGTTCAACTGGATAGCATAGACCGTCAAATTCTGCTCGAGCTTCAACAGGACTCTAAACAGACTTACGCCGAGATTGGGGAAAAGGTGGGTCTGGCTGCCGCCACGGTTCATGCCCGCGCCAAAAGTTTGGAAAAACGGGGCGTGATTGGCCGCTATGGGGCGTATGTAGACGCTCGTGCAGTGGGTTTACCGGTTCTGGCTTTTGTGAGCATCGTGGTAGATAACGGCTCGAGTTGTACGGATTTAGGACCCCTGCTCGAGCCGTTTCCCGAAATAGAGGCGTGTCATTCGGTGGCGGGAGATGTGGACCTGCTGCTTCAGGTAAGAGTCGCCACGCCTGAAGCCCTTGAGCACTTGCTGTACCGGATTAAACAGGTGAAGGGTGTAGCCCGCACCCGCTCGAGCGTAGTGTTGACCACTCGCTTTGAAGAGCGGCCAAAAGTTCCTCCAGCACTCGAGTAGGGTTGAAACCTTGACGCTCGAGGGAAGGGGTGTTTTAAAAGAAGGTTTTTAGGAAAACACCCTCGAGATGGATACTGCTATCAACGAAGGCAAAAGCCTCAGTACACGTCAAAAGATCAAGACAATGAAAAGGTCCGTCCTGTAGGCT
>JACMOA010000024.1 GCA_014378225.1 Deinococcales bacterium
AAACAATAAGATGAAAAAGGGGTGAATTTTGTGTTTCAGCTTTGTAAGGTTGAGAAACTCAAAAGAAAAAGGCGACCCGTGGGTCTCCTTTTTGCATTGAGCACTACACTCGAGGGCTTACTCTTCGTTGCTGTAGTTGCGTTCCTGGGCGGCTTTTTCAGCGGCAACCCGCTGTTTGTGCAAATCTCCGGTCAGGCGCTCTTCGTCAATCAGTCCTTCCCCAATGCTAAGCTTGTCTGTCGCCATTTCGCGCATGGCCACAGTAACCAGGTTACGGTGCTTGACCCGCTGCTCATTAGGGAGCACACTGGGCGTTCCGGCCCGTAACTGGACCGCACGCTTGGCAATCACCACTGAAAGCGTGTACTTGCTTCCGGTCTGGGCCAGTAGTTTGTCAATATTCTTTTCAGCCATACGCAACCTCCAAAAGGTGTGTTTTGAGATTTAGAGAACTGCCTTTTTGCTGCTCACTTTAAAAACCGATCCTCGAGTGAACGATAACACCCCAGTATACCACAGGCTACCACACCGTGCCTCAGCTAACGGCGCACAATTGAGGCAAGGACTAAACTAGAGTTATGACCGATACCCCGCTCGAGACTGTTACGCTGGCTGGAGGATGCTTCTGGTGCATAGAAGCCGTTTACGACGAACTCGAGGGCGTGACGGATGTGGTTTCCGGGTATTCCGGCGGACACACTCAAAACCCCACTTATAAAGAAGTATGCAGCGAAACCACCGGACACGCCGAAGTCATTCAGGTGACGTTCAATCCACAAATCATTGCGCTCAGAGAAATTCTCGAGGTGTTCTTTACCATCCACGACCCCACCACCCTGAACCGCCAGGGCAACGACGTGGGCGAGTCTTACCGCTCGGCCTTTTTTTACCGGGATGAAGAGCAGAACCGGGTAGCGCTCGAGGTGATGGCGGAGGTTGCACCGCTGTGGGAGCGCCCTGTGGTGACTCAGCTCGAGCCGTTTGAGGTGTTCTTTGCTGCCGAGGACTACCACCAGGAGTATTTCAAGCGCAATCCGTATCAGGGGTACTGTTTGATGGTGGTCGCACCCAAAGTGGCTAAATTTCGTAAAACCTGGACAGGCAAACTGCGAACGGCGGTTTGAGGGTTACAGGCTCGAGTAAAATAACCCCCCATGCAAGCTATCTCCGTTCAGTCTCTGCACACTCTGCATAATGGCTTCTACCCGCTCTCGAGCCTGCCCTTGGTCGTGCTGGTAGGGGTGACGGGTGTGGGTAAAAGTACCACCCTCGAGCATTTAGCTCAGCTTCGCCCTTTTGAACTGTTGCCAGACCGCCGTGAACTGACCGACGCTTTTATCTTTGGCGGCGAAAAAATTGCAGACCGCACCGAGCGGTTCCGGCGCACTCGAGCGTTTCGAGAGCAGCACCCCGGCGGCATGGCGGGGGTCCTGGCCCAACTCACCCTCGAGCAAACTCCCAGCTTTCTGGTTCTGTTCGACGGTCTACGCGGACTAGAGGAGGTGAAACACGCAGCCCAGTTTGACGGCTGGCGTTTCGTGCTGCTGGATGCCCCCGACTTTGAACGGGCCAGACGTTTGATTGGGCGTGGGGATGTGTTTGACAATATAGTTTCAAACAGTGCTGATGTAAACCGTGCTGGTGCAAACAGTGTGGCGCTCGAGGGTGAAGATGGAACACTCGAAACGTTGAAGGCGCTCGAGGGTGTGTATGAGGTTTTTACCGAGCGTGAACTGCTCGAGTTATCCCAAATAAACTCGGCGACCTGGGAAATCGTCTCGAAAATCAAAATCGTTTTGGAAGAACGCCGCAATTACGACCCTCGAGCGGCGCGGGATTATCTGTTGGAAACTCTGGATTTTAGCAGAGTAATTTACCTGGATACCCTGATGTTTTCCCCGCTCGAGGTGGCAGGAAGATTGCTCGAGTGGCTCTGAAAAGAGGACAGACATTAGAGTTCACGCTTCAGCTTTTTCCGCCGTCTGTCCTCTGTCGTTCAAGTTTTACCTTCCACATGACGCCTCACCTGAATTTTCGCGGTTCCCGTCCTCGAATCCAGGCCAGTTGTTTTACCAAAAACAGCAGCTTACCCTGCTGCATCCGCCTTCCAGAAGTGTTGACCAGCGCGTCTGGTACGTACTGCACATGGCCCAGTTTGCGGAGTTTCCAGCCCAGTAGTACGTCCTCGCGCATCTTGACCGCTGGATAGCCGCCCACCTGAATAGCGGCCAGCCTCGAGAAGGCCATGTTGGCTCCGGCTAGATTGGGCCGTCCAAAGAAGTCGCTAAAGTTCAGGAACCCTCGGTAAAAATACTCGGATAGGCTTTGGTCGAACGGGGTCACGTCAAAAAAGCGCATCGGGCCGTACAGCGCCACATTGCCTTCCATATGTTCCTCGAGCGTCTCGAGCCACTCTGGAATAGGCAGCGAGTCCGCGTCTGTGCTGACAATCCAGTCGCTCGAGGCAGCAATCAAACCCGCCTGACGGGCGTAGGCCACGCCGGGGCGGGCGCAGTGCACCACGGTAGCCCCCGCTTCCCTGGCAATTTCAGCGGTGTTGTCGGTGCTGGCGTTGTCCACTACGATGATTTCATCGGGTGGGCGGCTCTGGTTTTTCACCGCCTCGAGCGTGGTGCCTAGCAGGCGCTCCTCGTTGTGCGCGGGAATAATGACCGCTATCGTGCGCTTGGACACCGCTGACTCCTCTCAAGAGGTTTAGATTTTCAATTCAAACCCCTTATTGAAGTCAATATACCCGATGTGAGGGGAAAGCGGATATTGTTCTTTGATGCCACTCCACAGCACAACTCGAAATCACTCGAGCAGCGCGGCCTCGAGTGCGTCTGCATTTTGCTCCAGAGTGTGGCCATTCAGCACTTTTTCTCGAGCGCCCGCTCCCAGGGTAGCGGCCAGAAAGGGGTCGGCAGCCAGACGTTTCAAGGCCTGGGCTACCGCTTTCCCCTCTGGCTCCACAAGCAGGCCCTCGAGTTCGTGGTCTATCAGCTCTCGTTGGGCTGGAATATTGCTGCTCACAATGGCAAGCCCACTCGCCATCGCCTCGAGCGTGGCCAGAGACTGGTTCTCTCCGAGGGTGGGTTGCAGTAAAACGTCGGCGGCGCGGTACAGGTCTGGCATGTCATGGCGGGTTCCCCACCAGTGAACGTTGGGCGGGGAAAGTGGCTCGAGCAGCCATTTAAATTCTCCCTTGCCCACCACGATAAAATCCATCTCCGGCAGTAGTCTGGCAGCGGTGAGGGTGGCCCAGTGGTTTTTTTCCAGGCTCACTCGAGCGGGAACCAGTACCGTGAAGCGCTCAAAACCGTACTTCTGGCGCAGCTCGAGGCGCTCTTGTGGGGTGGCGGGGTGAAAACGGTCTACGTTGATGCCGTTAGGTACTGCAACCACGCCCGGAACGTCGTAGTGCCGAGCCAGATACTCGGTGGCCCAGTGGGATACGGTAATCACCCGGTCCACCGCCCGCAGGTTGGGGGCCTGCACCGTGCGGTATCCCGTCTGGTAGGCCCAGCGCAACGGCTGTGGATAATACACCACCAGTTGGTCGTGAACCAGCGCCACCTTGCGTCCTGGCAAACGCCGAAAACGGGGGTGATTGTGCGGAAACCAGGTGGACATCACCAGGGTGTCGTAATTGAAAGGGATTTCCTCGAGCGCTTCATAGCCGTGAACCCACACACCGCGCTCCTGAAGCTGCTCACGGATGGCGCGGTTGCCCTCCACCCGAGGCAGGGCTGCCGCAACCCGGTGGCCCCTGGCCTGCAAGCGCGGAAGCATCTCACGCAGATACACTTCGCTGCCCCCGATGGTCACAGCGTCGGTCAAAAAAAGTAAATTCATCGTTCGAGCACTGCGTTTCTGGCTGGGCGCGGGCGGGGAAGGTAGGGTGATGGGGGTCATTCAGGGAGGGTCCTTAATGTAACAGTATAAACAGTTTCTAGGGAGCTAATGCCAAGTTGCCTTGAAGAATTTCTACCTCTCAAGGCCGAGTGGAGCGAGAAAACTAAAATATCGAGTTGCTGTAATGAATTTCCATCCCGGCGTTTTTTCCGGAGTGGAAATCAATGAAGGTAACTTGGTATAACCAGTGCTCGAGCAGGGCGTGGAAAACGGCTTAAAACCTTTGCTGAGCCGTCATTTTAACGAGTGAAGCTTGTTTTTAGAGCGCGTTTTCTAGCTCAAAGTTCTTGAGTTTGTCAGGCTTGTGCTCTGGTGCGGGTAAGTTATTCCGCGCCCAGCAGTCTATAGCGTCCACCACGCTTTGCAGGGCAATACCTGCCTCGGTGAGCTGATAACTGGTGC
>JACMOA010000194.1 GCA_014378225.1 Deinococcales bacterium
CTGTATTTCAAGGCTAAAAATGACTCGGTTTATCAGGAGTATTTGTGCTCGAGTCGGGCGCTCCAAAGCTAAATATTCATTCTTCAGTCCGACCTCTCCTGTTGGAGAGGTTTTTTTGTCTCGAGCCTCGCAAAGAAATACCTGGCTAGGCCGCTGGAAATATCGTCCATTACATTACTGATATTTCCGGAATCCTTATGACTCGAGCGTGATGGTTCCCCCTCTCTGGTTCATCCCGCTTTTTCGAGTCTCATGATGAAGAAACCTATACTCCACTCCGTTCCTTAAGGTTCTCGCTCGAGGACATGGCTCTCGAGAACATGGCTTTCCGTAATCCCAGACTATTTTTGGAGAAATCATGAAATACCGTACCCTGACTGCTTCCGCTGCTCTTTCACTTTTAATGGCTTGTTCTGAACAAAATCAAACGGGTCAAACCCTGACTACCCTAACTTTTGGAGACTGGTCGAGTTTCGACCCTGCTTATTGCTACGACTCGAGCTGTGGTGAGGTGATTCAAAACACCCTTGATACGCTGTATTTTTACGACGGTGGGAGTGCCAATAAATTGCTTCCCCTGCTAGCTGCCGAGGTTCCCAGCACTGAAAATGGCGGCATCAGCGCGGACGGCAAGACGTACCGGGTTGTGCTCAATCCACAGGCCAAGTTTTCGGATGGCAGCCCCGTGACTGCGCAGGACGTGGAATACTCGCTCGAGCGGATGATGGTGTACTCCACCGATGTGGGTCCGGCAGGATTATTGCTCGAGCCACTGTTGGGAAAAGCTGATTTGCTACGTGGTGCGGCGGCGCTGAGTAAGGTCAGTAGTACTATTCAGACCGAGGGAACTGACACGGTGATTTTCAATCTGACCAAACCGTTTGCGCCCTTCAACGAAGTGCTGGCAGGCGGTTGGGGTGGAATTTATTCCAAAGCTGACGCGGTGAAAAGGGGAGACTGGGACGGCACTGAGGGTACGGCGCTCGAGTTTAACAATCGGGTTCAGGCCGATAGTGTGCTCAAAGGCGGTGCGTTGGGGTCTGCTCCCTTTACCCTCGAGCGCTACGACGCGGGCAAATCAGTGGTGTTGGGGCGCAATGACGCTTACTGGCGTGAAAAAGCGTCGCTCGAGCGGGTCATCATTCAGAGCGTGAACGACGAAACCACCCGGATTCAAACCCTCAAAACCGGAGATGGGCAGATGATAGCGCGGGGCGGTATTTCCAACGCTCAGCTCGAGACGGTGAAAAAACTGCCCGGAATTACGGTAGAGCAGAGCGATTCTCTGGGGTTGTACGGCCTATTTATGACCCACCAAATCAACAGCCAGGGAACGGGGTATCTGGGCAGTGGAAAACTGGACGGTCAGGGTATCCCGTCTGATTTTTTCAGCGATGTCAACGTGCGTAAAGGTTTTGCATATGCCTTTGACTACGACGCTTTCATCTCCGAGGTCCTTCAGGGAAACGGGGTGCAGACCAACACCATTCTGGTTTCTGGCCTTCCAGGTGCCGAGGAAGGCTCGAGCCTGAAGTACAGCCTGGACCCAGCCCAATCCGCACAATTCTTTAAACAGGCTTGGGCCGGCGCAGTGTGGAAGCAGGGTTTCACCTTGCCCGCATTTTTCAACAGCGGTAACACCACCCGCCAGCGAGCGCTCGAGATTTTGCGTCAGAGTCTGTTAAAAATCAACCCCAAGTTCAAGCTCGAGGTGCGTGAAATCGCTTTCTCGTTGCTGAGTGCCCAATCTGCTGCCAACCAGATTCCGCTGTTTATGGGGGGCTGGGGTGCAGATTTTGCTGATTCTCACAGCTTCGCACAGCCTTTTCTGGCCTCGAGCGGAAATTATCCGCGCAACATTGTGTACAAGAGTCCTCAGATAGATCGTCTGGTGGTTCAGGCCCTCTCGAGCACTAATCCGGCCCAGCGCTCGAGTTTATACCGTCAGATTGCACAACTTGGGTTTGACGAAACCCCCATCATTCCGATTTATCAGCCCAAAGACACCTATGTGCAAAGCGAAAAGGTCAAAGGGCGGGTGCTCAACCCAATGTACAGCGGGGATTACTTTTATCCCATCTCGCTCGAGAATTGATTTTATGCCCTCGCTATGCTTTAAACTGACCTCATGCCTCAGCTTATTGTGGATGGTTACAGCACTTTTGAAATCCCCGCAGGTCAGCGCTTGGTTTTAGCGCTCGAGGGAAATGGCATTGATATTTTGCACCGCTGTGGCGGCAAGGCCCGCTGCACGACCTGTATGGTGGTCTTTTCCGAGGGTGAACCCACCGGAATGACTGAAGCTGAAAAAACGGTGCTCGAGGCCAAAGGATTTCTGGGTCAGGGTAGACTGTCGTGTCAAATCACGGTGGACGTAGACATGCGGCTTTCACCCCTGCGAACCGTATCCTCGAGCGGACTGGAAGCGGGGCCTGCACCGCTCGAGACGATGGAGCCGGACCCCGTTTGGACTTAAAAGGTTTGAGCAATGAGTAGTGAGCAATAAGCAATGAGCTTAAAGATTTGCTCGAGCGTTAAATTTCTACTTACCCTCCAACCCTTTCACCCTTGAGCGAAACCGACCATGTCCACCCTTTCCCCTACCCAAAAAATGTCCCGCGCCAAGCTCGAGGCCACGCGGGAGTTTCCTTTTTTTGGCCTGTTGATTCTGGCCTGTGAATTTCTCGAGGATGAAGGGGCATCTACCCTGTGGTCTGATGGGCGCAGAATTGGCTACAACCCAGACTTTGTAGCCCGCTGTGAAGGCCCTGAACTGGTGTGGCTGATTGCCCATGAAGCGCTGCACAACGCTTTTGGACACGGCTTTCGGATGGGGGCCAGGGACACAGAACTGCACAACATCGCCACCGATTTCTGGATAAATGGGGTGCTGTACAGTGAATTACACCGTCACCCGACCTCGAGAATGTCCCTTCCAAATTTGCCACGCATCACCGGAAACCCCGAGGCGCACATGGCGCTGGACCCTGGGCGCTTTGGCATCCTCTCGAGCGACGCCATTTATGCCGAGCTGGTGCGTGAATCGCTCGAGAGGCCGGATACGGGTGGTGGAGCGGGTCAGGAGCGCGGTGAAGACGAGGGCGGTGGTGGCAGCGGCAAAAGTCCGTTTGAGCAGTACGACCAGGCAGGACTGAACGGAGACCTCCGCCCGGAGAAGAGCAAATCTGGCTCGAGCGCTGAACAAGACGCTACTCGTGAATTCTGGCGGGCGATGCTGGCGCGGGCCTTTGACGCCGCCGGAGAATTGAGTGGCCTGAGTGATGCACTCAAACGCACGCTCGAGGACGCTATTGCAGGTCAGGTTCCGTGGCAGGACGCCCTGTCGAGGTTTGTGCAACCCAGTCCCGCCGATTTCGTGTGGGAGCAGCCAGACCGCCGTTTTATGGAAGAAGATTTTATTCTGCCAGACGTAGCCGGAAGTACGCTTGAGGTGGTGCTGTGCCTGGACACCTCCGGCAGCATTCCAAATGAGGCGCTGAGCTACTTTTTGCGCGAAAGCTCGAGCATTCTGCGCTCTTTTGACCGGGTGCGCGGCTTTCTGATTGCTTGTGACGAACAAATCACCTTGATTCGAGACATCGAAGAGGAAGATTTTGACCTTGAGAGCTTTAAAGGAGGACGCGGCACCTCTTTTGCGCCGCCGTTTGCATGGCTCGAGCATGAGGGGATTCGTCCTCACGCGCTGGTGTACTTTACCGACGGATTGGGAGATTTTCCCGCGCAGGAACCGGATTATCCAGTGCTGTGGTTGATGGTGAACAGCGATGTGAGGCCCAACTTTGGTGAAGTGTTGAGGGTTAAGTTGCAATGAGCTTGGCTCGAGAGTTTGAGGTTGTGCTGATAGCATGGAAGCTATGAAATCTGAAATTCCACCCGTCGCTATTCTGGGAGCTGGGGGCTGGGGAACCGCACTTGGAATAATGCTTTCTCAGCAAGGCCGCAGGGTGCGTTTGTGGGCGCGGCGGCCCGAGTTTGCCCAAAGCCTCCGCCTCGAGCAGCAAAACTCCGATTATCTTCCTGGAGTTCTGCTGCCTGACGCGCTCGAGATAACGTCCGACTTGAACAGGGCGCTCGAGGGCGTTTCTACTGCACTGATTACCGTTCCCAGTGTAGGTGTGACCTCCCTGCTCGAGCAACTTTCACAGCTCGAGGGTATCAAAGAAAACGTCACTGTGGTGCTCTGTGCCAAAGGATTGGACGAAAACGGGGAAAGTCTCTCTGGAAGAGCTTTGGAGGCCGGATTTGAGCGACTGGCGGTGCTTTCTGGCCCTAACCACGCCGAAGAAGTAGCAAGGGGCTTGCCCGCCGCAACCACGGTGGCGGCCCTGCGCTCGAGTGTGGCGCTCGAGGTGCAGCACGCGATGCACACTCCCAGTTTTCGGGTTTACACCTCGCCAGATGTATCGGGGGTGGAGTTGGGCGGGGTGCTCAAAAACGTGATTGCACTGGCGGCGGGAATGCTGGACGGCCTGGGGGCCGGAGACAACGCCAAAGCTGCACTCATCACGCGGGGACTGCTCGAGATGGGGCGTTACCTCAAGCATCAAGGAGCGCTCGAGGACACGGTGTATGGCCTTTCTGGCTTGGGAGATTTGATTGCCACTGCCACCAGTCCCCACTCGAGGAACCGCGCTTACGGTGAGGCGTTTGTGCAAAGTGCAGCGCTCGAGAAAGGCAAGCCCGAAAACAGTTCGCTCGAGAAGGGTAAAAAAGTGGTTGAGGGGGTCCGAACTGCCCGTCTGCTCGAGGGTTGGGCCAACACGCATGGACTGGATTTGCCGATTGTGAGCGCCGTGGCCCGAGTGCTGCGCGGCGAAGTTGCGGTGCAAGACGCCCTATGGGAAGTGATGGAGCGCCGTCCGAAGGTAGAATAGGGTGGGTTGAAATGAAGATATTCTCAGTTTTGACCCTCCCTGGGCCTCAGTTTGGTGTGCTGTGATAGGTTCGAGAAATTCAACTCGAGGAGTTAAAAAATCATGGAACCCCAAATTGAAGTTAACAAACTCTCGGACGGAGACAAGTTTTATCCCACTAACAAGATGTTGAGCGTTTTTTCAGGCCAAGAAGCGCTAAACGCTTTTCTTTCGGAACTCCGCGCTCGAGGGAGTTATACGCCTGAAAAAGTGGAGATTTTTGCTGGGAAACAGGGCGTAGAATTGATAGACCCGACGGGCGAGAACACTGGATTTTTTGGCAAAATGCTCCGCAGTTTGCAGTGGCTTACCGACGAGCGCGAAAACAGTGAGCGCTACGCCGAGGAATTATCGCAGGGAAACTATGTGGTGGCGGTCAAAACTGAGAGTGACCGACCCTTGATTGACGCGCTAAGCGAACAGGTCAAGGCGGCAGGTGGATATTTTATCAACTTTTACGGCCCAAACGTAACCGAACCGATGGACCACTAATCTCGAGCGGGGTGAGGGCGTTCCAGGTCAGTCGCCGCGTTCTCTGACATTCCCGTTTGAAAGGCTCGAGCGGTCATCCGCTTCTCTCGAGCGTTTTACAACCCGACCTCACAAATGCCGATTGTTCCATGCCCTAGCCTGACTTTGAGGTGAGGTATGCAAATTCGGCGTTTCGGTAATACGGGCCTGAAGGTGAGCGAACTGTGTCTGGGAACCATGACTTTTGGCAATCAGGCCGACCAACAAACCTCGTTCAAAATTATGGACGTGGCCTGGGAAGGTGGAATTCAGTTTTTTGACACTGCCAACGTCTACCCGCTGGGTGGGGGCCTCGAGCGGGTGGGCCAAACTGAAGAGATTGTGGGACGTTGGATACGGGAACGGGGTATTCGAGAAGACATGGTTCTGGTTTCCAAAGCGCGGGGCAAGATGGGTCCGGGGGCCAATGACGAGGGACTGGGTAAAAAGCACCTGTGGAAGGCGCTCGAGGATACTTTGACTCGCCTGCAAACCGACTACCTGGACCTTTATTTGATGCACTGGCCTGATGCGGAAACTCCGATAGAGGAAACCCTTGAGACCCTAACTGAAATGGTGGGGCGCGGTCTGGTGCGCTACATTGGCTGTTCCAACTACCCGGCGTGGCAACTGGCCGCTAGCCTGCTCTCGAGCGAACGCAATGGACTGAAAAAGTTTCAGGTGGTACAGCCACGCTATAACGCGCTTTTTCGCATGATTGAAGAAGATATTTTGCCGCTGTGCCAACTCGAGGGCATCGGCACGATGGTTTATAACCCACTGGCGGGCGGAATGCTGACCGGGCGCTACCGAGAGCGTGCGCTCGAGGGGGGTTCCCGGTTCACACTCGAAAATTCGGGTGAACTTTACAAAAAGCGTTACTGGAACGACGCAGTATTTGAGGCAGTAGAAACGTTGTCCAACTTCTTTGAGCCACGCGGGAAGTCTCTCACCCACGCAGCCCTGGCCTGGGTACTGCAAAAACAAGGGGTCTCGAGCGCCATCATCGGGGCCAGCAAACCGGAGCAGCTTACCGATAGCTTGCAGGCTCTGGACTTGATTTTCGAGCCAGAAGAACTCGAAGCGTTCGAGGGAGCGTGGTTCAGCCTGCCGCGTGAGCGAGATTTAGGGGTGGCGCGGCGGTAAGGATTGGGCGCTCGAGGACCAACACATTTATAGGGGTGTCCAAACGCACCTCGGATACTGAAGTATTGTTAGATTCATTCGGGCCAAGTTTACCCAGGCTCGAGCACTTTTATTTTCTACTCGAGAGGTTTACCGTGGAAAGCACCCTTAAAAATCCGTTGCGCGAAGGAATGCGCCGCCGTCAAGCCCCTGACCCCTGTACTCTGGTTATTTTTGGTGTGGGAGACCTGACCCAGCGCAAACTGCTGCCCGCGCTGTACCGTCTGGCGGTGGAAGGGGAACTCCACCCCAATTTTTCGGTGGTAGCGGTGGGCAGGCGTTCCTGGAGCGACGAAGAATTTCGCAGCTTTGCCAAAAATTCGGTGCAGACCTCTAAAGAGTCAGGTGAGTTCCTTGAGCACATCTGGGACGGTTTTGAGAAGGGACTCTCCTTTGTGGGCGGTGCGTTCGATGAAGCCGCTATGTACACCCACCTTTCAGGCAAGCTCGAGGGCGTGAAAAACGAGCGTGGCACCGCCGGAAACGTGCTGTTCTACCTGGCTACCCCGCCCAGTTCTTTTGAAACTATCTCGAGCGGACTGGGAGACGCCAACTTGCAAACCGAGGGTGAAGACGGCTGGAAGCGCCTGATTATCGAAAAACCCTTTGGCACCGACCTCGAGACCGCCCGAAATCTGAACAAACACATTCAACAGGTTTGGAAGGAAAAGCAAATTTACCGTATTGACCACTATCTGGGCAAAGAAACGGTACAAAACCTGATGGCGATTCGCTTTGCCAACGTCATCTTCGAGCCGTTGTGGAACCGTCAGTACGTGGACCACATTCAGATTACCGCCGTAGAAGACCTGGGTATGGAAGGGCGTGGGGTGTATTACGAGGAAGCCGCCATCACACGCGACATGCTGCAAAACCACCTGATGCAA
>JACMOA010000195.1 GCA_014378225.1 Deinococcales bacterium
GCCCCGAAAGCGGGCCACATTGTCCAGCAGCGCTCCCACCGGGCAAATATCGGTGATGTTGCCCGAGAAATTACTGGGCAGGCCGTCCTCGAGATTGTCAATAAAGGTGTGACCGCCGCGCTCGATGAAGTCCAGCACCTCGTTTCCCGGCACTTCCTCGAAGTAGCGTACACAGCGTTTGCAGTGAATACACCTTTCCTGGTCCAGCACCACAAACTCAGAAAGGTCGTAGTGCTTTTCGGCGTGCCTACGGTCAAACTCGAAGCGGGACTCGCCGTAGCCGTACTCGAAAGCGCGGTCTTGCAGCTCACACGCGCCGCCTTTATCGCAGGTGGGGCAGTCCAGCGGGTGATTGATGAGGGTAAATTCCATCATGCCCGCCTGGGCCTTTTTGACCTTTTCGGACTGCGAGATAATGGTCATCCCGTCTGTGGCCATCAGGGTACAAGACGCCATCGGTTTGGGCATCCAGAATATTTTGGGCAAACCTGTGGCCTCGTCCAGAATGAAGGTTCCATCCGGGTTTTTACGCGGGGTTCCAGCCTCCACCAGACACATCCGGCAGGCCCCAATAGGGGATAAATACGGCTGAGAGCAGAAATATGGTACATCCAAACCCGCCGCGAACACCGCGTCTATGGCGCTGGTGCCACCCGGCAACTCGAGTTCTCTTCCATCTACATTGACCTTCACAGTGACTCCTTAACAACTGAACATTTCCCGGAATTCCTCGAGTAAGCAGGCACTCGGGCTTTCCCTATCAATACGCTCGTGCAAAGATTCACTAAGATTCTGCTCGAGCGCCTGCTACAAACAAAACTTCAATCTCGATAAAGGTGGGGAGAAAATGGCCTGACAACGTTATTTTACCTTTGAGAAAAGTCTACTACAGCGCTCTGGGTGATGCAATGTGAAATGTAGCTCGAGCAGATTTATGACGACGTGGCGCTCGAGCCAGACGACGAGGGAAACCTTTAGCTCGAGTACACTGAATCCCATGAAACTCGAATCCGCAGAGCTGAGAGTGCTCGAGCTGCCACTCAAATTCCGCTTTGAAACTTCGTTTGGGGCGCAAACCAAAAAGGAATTCGTGCTGCTGACCTTGCACGGCGATGGACTCGAGGGATATTCTGAATGCGTGACCGACGCGCTGCCGCTGTACCGCGAGGAAACCAACCGCACCGCCTGGATTATGCTCGAGGAGCTGTTTTTGCCGCTGGTGCTGGGTCGGGAGTTTGCCAACCCAGAAGCGCTGAATAAAGTGCTCGAGCCGTATAAGGGCAACACGATGGCTAAAGCCACGCTCGAGATGGCCTTCTGGGATTTGTGGGCGCGGAGCCTGGGTTTACCGCTGTGGAAACTGCTGGGCGGCGTAAAGAGCGAGATTCCAGTAGGTGTTTCGTTGGGCATTCAACCTACAGTAAAGCAGACCCTCGAGACGGTACAAAAACACTTTGAACAGGGTTACAAGCGCATCAAACTCAAAATCAAACCGGGCTGGGATTATCAGGTGCTCGAGGGCGTGCGGGCCGAGTTTCCAGACCTGACCCTCACCGCTGACGCCAACGCGAGTTATACCCTGGCGGATTTGCCCACCTTGCAAAGAATTGATGGGGTCAAACTCGATTACCTCGAGCAGCCACTGGCTTTTGACGATTTAGTGGACCACGCCAGGCTACAAAAGATGATGCATACCCCGATTTGCCTGGACGAAAGCATCATGAGCGCCCAGGACGCTAGAAAAGCGCTCGAGCTGGGCGCAGCGCGGCTGATTAACATCAAAGTGGGGCGGCTGGGTGGACACCTTGAGGCTCGCCGAACCCACGACGTAGCCCAGGCATTTTCCGCGCCGCTGTGGTGCGGCGGAATGCTCGAGAGCGGCATTGGCAGGGCGCACAATATCCACCTTTCGAGCCTGGCGGGATTCAGCAAA
This sequence comes from Deinococcales bacterium, assembly GCA_014378225.1. GTDB lineage: Bacteria > Deinococcota > Deinococci > Deinococcales > Deinococcaceae > JACMOA01. The sequence continues at coordinate 1,934 of JACMOA010000195.1, forward strand.
CCCGGTGATACCAGCAGCTCGAGCCGTTACTTTGAACAAGATATTGTGAATGAATCGCTCGAGGCCGTGAATGGGATGATGCCTGTACCGCAAGGCGCAGGCATCGGCATGAGCTTGAACAGGGAATTCCTCGAGCGGGTGACGGTGAAGAAAGTGGTGTTGGGCCGTTTTAATTCATAAGTTTTTCTCCTCTGGCGTGTCTTTAGTAATGGGTCACTGGATGGTTTGCTCTCGAGCGCAAAAATCAAATCAACCAACTACCCACTCTCAAAATATGACCCTACACATCCGCGAAGCTACCGAAACCCAAGACCTGCTACTGATGGAGTCGCTCGAGCGCCAAATTTGGGGCTACAGCGACGACGCAGTGGTGGGCAAAGAAATGCTGATTGCACTACGCTTTGAAGGCGCATGTGTGGCTCTGGCCTGGGACGATGACACGCCCATTGGGCTGGTGATGAGTTTTCCCACCAGGGACGCCCACACTCAGCACTCGCACATGGCCGGAGTTCTGCCCGCATATCAGGGAAAAGGTGTAGCCTACCAACTCAAGCAGTTTCAGAAAGCGTGGTCCCTCGAGCGCGGAATCACCCGGATTGTGTGGACTTACGACCCACTGCGGGCGGTCAACGCCTATTTCAACATTGCCAAACTGGGCGCGACCTGCTGCCGTTACCTGCCACACTTTTACGGCGAAATGGGCGGCATCAACGCAGGTGCGGCTTCAGACCGAATTCTGGCCGAGTGGGATTTGCTCGAGCCGGAGGGGAAAGCGGTTCAGCTCGAGCCGCATATTCCCAGCGTCAACACGCTCGAGGACGGACTGATGGTGAATGCGAATTTCACGCTCGAGCAACCTCAACTCTATTTTGAACTGCCCCAGAACTACAGCACCCTGCTCGAGCAGGACCCAGCAAAAGCCATTGTGTGGCGCGAACGCTCGAGGCCCGCTTTTTTGCACTATCTGGAGCAGTACCGGATTGTGGGCTTTCGGCGCGAGGGTGGAAATGCCTACCTGCTCGAGCGGGAGTGATGTTTGGCTCAAATGCCCCCCAAAGCGCTATCCTCACTTCAGATGTACGCACTACTGAAAAAACTCCTCTTCCAATTCGACCCCGAAGCGGTTCACGAAACTGTGATGCACGCGCTTAAAACCGCGTCGCACCACCCTGCTGCGCTCGAGGGTATCGCACACTTTTGCGCCCCACGAGACCCACGTCTCAAGGTCAAACTCTGGGGCCTCGAGTTCCCCAATCCGGTGGGTCTGGCCGCAGGATTCGATAAAAACGCGCTGGCGCTTCCCGCGTGGCCCGCCCTCGGCTTTGGCTTTGTGGAAATGGGCAGCGTGGCCCTGCTCGAGCAGCCAGGAAACCCCAGGCCGCGCCTGTTTCGATTGCCGCAGGACAGGGGCATCATCAACCGCATGGGTTTTAACAACGACGGAGCGCATAAGGTGGCGGCGCGGCTCGAGCATTTACTGAGCACTCGAGGCCCCCTATCCGTGCCGCTGGGCATTAATCTGGGCAAATCCAAATTAACCCCGCTCGAGCTGGCCCCACAGGATTATCTGGGAAGTCTGGAAAAACTGTGGAAGTACGGCGATTACTTTGTGGTCAACGTCTCGAGTCCAAACACCCCCAACCTGCGCCAGCTTCAGGATAAAGACAAGCTCGAGGCGCTGCTCTCGAGTGTGATGGATTTTGTGGGGCGGCAGGCGGTGTCCAAACCGATTCTACTCAAAATCGCGCCAGACCTGAGCTTCTCGCAGATAGACGAAATTTTGGGGCTGCTCGAGCGTTACAAACTCTCTGGAATCGTGGCAACTAACACTACCCTGGCTCGAGCGGGACTCAAAACCCAAATTGAGCAGGCTGGAGGGCTTTCTGGCGCTCCACTGCGTCAAAAAAGCCTTGAGATTTTGAAGCATCTCAGCCGGGAACTCGAGGGCCGCTTACCGATTATTTCGGTAGGGGGAATCTTCAACGCAGACGATGTGCAGCAGCGACTGGATTTGGGCGCTTCACTGGTGCAGGTGTACACGGGTTGGATTTACGAGGGGCCGCTGATGATGAAGAATATTGCACGAGGTCTACTCGAGCGCCGCGCC